>NVTF01000157.1 GCA_002401485.1 Elusimicrobiota bacterium
AGTGCAATCATTCAACCCGGTGGTTCGATTCGCGACGATGAAGTTATCGCCGCGGCGGACGAGCAAGGACTCGCGATGGTGCTCACCGGAATGCTGGGTTGGGGCGGTCTTCTGGCGGTTGCGGGCATGAAGGCCGGCGGTGTCAGCATTCAGCCGAGGGGAGGCCTCGGAGACCTGGTTTCTCTGTCGGGAGCGGGACGCTCGGGCATCGTGATCGACGCCCCGAAGGATCGGTCCCTCGATTATCTCGCCCACGCAAACACCGGAGAAATCGTTTGGGACAAAGAAAGCCCGATGGCGCCCAAGGATGCGGTTAACGATGAAGAAGAAGAGGTCGAGGCTCCCGAAGGTGCGGCGCAGGAAGAGGCTCCTGCGTTTGAGATGCCCGATGTCAGCGCCTTAATGGGGAAGGGAAAAGAGAAGGCGAAGCTCGCGGACGGATTTACCAAGGGATTGACGAGCAGCCTGAGCGGATTTTCCGGCGGCGGACCGCGCATGAAGTCGAATAATTTTAATTTGAAGAAACAAATCACCACCACCCCTAAATTCAGCCAGAAAGGAAAACTAGCCAAATTTAAGAAGCGCAAAATGAAGCCCGCTCACGGCAGCATGTCGAAGCTTCGAGGGAAATCCGACCGTGCCATGGGTCAGCTTAAGCTTGCGCGGACGATGTCCCGGACCGCGATCGGCGCCGCCGACCAAGGGGCCAAAGCCTTTTCCGCTGACGCCTTTGATCAAGGCCAGACCATCGGGGGGGAACTTTCGGGAATTGAGGGAGAGGGAATTGTTGTTCCTCCCGGAAGCGGTGCTCCCGACGGGCTCGCCAACGGTGCGCCTGATGTGGGTCCGGGTACAAACGTGACTCCGTATCAAGGGGCTGCGGACGCGGCCGAATCGCAATCCAATTCCGCTCAGGGAATGAAGGCCACGAGCATTGCATTGATTGCGGCAGGCACCGCGATGCTGCTCGCCGCAACGAAGGCGCCGTTTCCCGCGAACATTATTCTCGCCATGATCGGCGGCATGTTGATGGCGGCCGGTGCGATGATGGCGATGATGGCCGGACAGATGGGCGACAACGCCAAGAAGCAGGGGGATCAAATCGAGGATCAATACGGCCAACCCGATCAATCCGATGTTATTGATAACTGCGCCGATCAGGCCTCGCAAAACAACGTCGCGACGCAGAATTGCACGGCACCGAATCCGTCCGGGAATGTCGAGAGCCATACCAACGTTCGCGAGGCGGTTGAGGCGGAAAGCACCGCTGACTTCACGCTAGTGGAATAATTGAATTAATTTGCGTCTACGAAAATACGCTCCTGAACGGGAGCGTATTTTTTTAGGTGCGCTCGATGGAGTTCTTTGTTTTTTTAATCGCGGAATTGATGCACATACTGTACAGGAAGCCAAAGGGCAGGAACAGGCTGGCGATTTCGAGGCCGCGATTGAGGAACATGACGTAGAGCTTTACCTTCAGGTGGCACTTTTCGTCATCGAGGGTTTCAAGATCGGATCGCACTACCATGTGATAGCCGTCAAGCCATCCCGTGCGTTCGGCGCGCAGTACAATGAATTCCCCGGGTACGCAGTCCGATACAACCCAGTCGATCCAGGGGCGATTAAAACCCGTGGTCACTGTGACCCGCGTTCCGGACTCAAGGGTTTGTTTATCAGGAGCCTGGGATCCCTGCGGGTGCTTCACTGCGTACTGCAGGTTCCTGCCGAAGCGCCAAAAGGAGTCGGTGAGTGTGCGGCAGTAGCCGAGGCTGGTGATGCTCTTCCAGACTCGGCGGGTCGGTCTTTTAATCAGAATCGAGGATTCGAGCGCACGCACAGTCTCCTTCTACAACAAAAATGATAGAATGACAAACGATAATTTCATGTCACAGACCGACGAGACAACGAAAAAAAGCTACTCCGATACCGTGCACCTTCCAAAGACCGACTTCCCGATGCGGGGGGATCTCGGCAAGCGGGAACCCGCTTGGTTGGAGTTTTGGGAAGCAAACAACATCTTCGAGAAAATGAACGCCCGCCCCGGCCGCGAGCCGTTCATCCTGCATGACGGACCGCCGTATGCCAACGGGAATATGCATATCGGTCACGCTCTTAATCGGATTCTTAAAGACGTGGTGGTGAAGTCCCAGGCTCTCATGGGGAAAAAGACGCCCTATACTCCGGGTTGGGATTGTCACGGTCTGCCTATTGAACACGCGCTGCTCAAAGAGAAAAAGATGTCCAAGCGCGCCATCGATGATATTCCCGCTTTCCGCAACGAGGCGGCAGCATTCGCAAACCGTTGGGTCGATGTGCAGCGCGATGAGATCCGCCGTCTCGGTGTTTTTGCCGACTGGGAAAATCCGTATAAGACGATGTCCAAGCGTTTTGAGAGTTCGGTCTTAAAGGCGTTCCGCCTACTCTACAATCAGGGTTTTATTTACCAGGGAGTCAAAACGGTTTCGTGGTGCATCACTTGTGAAACAGCGTTGGCCGAAGCGGAGATCGAGTATACGAACAAGAAATCCCCTTCGGTGTATGTGGCTCTTCCCGCCGCCAAAGCCGACGCGTGTTTCGGCGAGACCAGCCATCCTGTGGAAGCGGTGATTTGGACGACAACGCCGTGGACCTTGCCGGCAAACAAAGCCGTCGCCTTTCATCCGAAGCTGGCCTACGTTGTGGTTGAGGTGGACCTCCCTGATTTTGGAAAGCGAATCCTGCTGTTGGCCCAAGCGCGGTTGGAAGCCGTTCTTAAAGCGACCAAGGCGGAGTCTCATTCGGTTCTAAAAACGTTGACGGGCAAGGAAATTGTGGATTCGGGTGTGGTGTTTGAAACCCCGTTTGCTTTCAAGACGGACTTCCCTCACCGTGAATCAAAAGCGGTGCTGGCGGACTACGTCAGCGACGAAGACGGAACGGGGGTGGTGCACACCGCTCCCGGCCATGGTGCCGACGATTATCTAACTGGTTTGAAAGCCGGACTCGAAGTGTTATGTCCTGTGGATGGTCGGGGCCGCTTCACCGACGAAGCCGGCCCGGAATTGAAGGGCCTTAAAATTTTTGAAGAGGGAAACCCCGCCGTGATCGAACAGCTCACCGCCGCCGGGCGAATGCTTGCGGTGAGCAAAATTGAACACAGCTATCAGCATTGCTGGCGCTGCCGCAATCCGATCGCCTTCCGCGCGACCGAGCAGTGGTTCCTTGGTGTTTCGAAAGGAAATCTCCGCAAGGACTTGGTCCGGGCGATCGACAAGGTGCGCTGGTACCCGACGCAGGGACGCGAGCGCATCATGGCGATGGTGCAGAGCCGCCCCGACTGGTGTCTTTCCCGCCAGCGTTTGTGGGGCACGCCGATTCCGATCTTTACCGATGTTGATAGCGGCGCGGTGATGGCCGACGACGACGTCCTGGAAGCGATCGAGAAGAAGGTCGCTAAGGATGGTTCGAATTTTTGGTTCACCGATCCCCAGAAAGATGTTGTCTTCGGCCCCGACCCCGTCGAAGGATGTTTGAATTGGGATTTCATGCCGAGCAAAAAAGGCCGGTTTAAGCGGGAGACCGACATCCTGGATGTGTGGATGGATTCGGGAGCGTCCTGGCTTGGCGTGTTGGACGAGGACCAGATTCCGGCCGATCTTTATTTGGAAGGATCCGATCAGCATCGCGGATGGTTTCAGAGTTCGCTGGTGGTCGCGGTGGGAGTGAACGGCGAAGCGCCGTATAAATCCGTGTTGACGCATGGATTTGTGCTTGATAATAACGGCCGCGCGATGAGCAAGTCGTTGGGCAATACCATGAAGCCCGAGGAAGTGGTGAACAAGCTTGGGGCGGATGTGCTTCGACTGTGGGTGGCTCTGACGGATTATTCCGAAGATGTTCGCCTGTCGATGAAATTGCTCGGCGGGCCGACCGACACCTATCGAAAAATCCGCAACACCTTCAAATATCTTTTGGGCAACACCCACGACTTCGATCCCGCAAAGGACGCTGTCGCCTATGACGCGATGCCCGAGATTGAACGGTTTGTGCTTAATCGCTTGGGCGAACTGGACGCTGGCGTACGTCAGGCGTATTCCGATTTTGAATTCCGCAAAGCCTCCATTCAATTGGTGGACTTCTGCAATTTGACTCTTTCGGCCTTCTATCTCGATGTGCGCAAGGATTCGGTGTATACGCTCAAGACCGATGATCCCACGCGCCGTGCGGCGCAGACCGTGATGTGGGAATGCCTGACGCGTTTAACCGCGCTTGGGTCTCCGTTGTTGTCCTACACCAGTGAAGAGGCGTGGCTTGAGCTTCTGCGTCAGCGCGCCGAGCAAGGCTCGTCACTCTCCCTGCCTGAAAGCGTATTTTTGTTTGAATGCCCGCTGGCCCCGCAGCAGTGGGCGGATGGGGACTTGAAGGCGCGCTGGGAAAACGTGATGAAGATCCGGGAACGACTGCTGAAGAGTCTTGAGGAAAGCCGCACCGCGGGGACCATTGGAAAGGCGGCCCAGGCTCGCGTGCTTCTAAATCTCAAGGATGAAGCGGAGAGAACCTTGGTGTCAGAAATGGGAGATGAGGCATGGTCGGAGCTCGTCATCGTTTCTTCCTTGGCCCTCGCCGAGGACGGTCCTGAAATCTCCGTGGAAAGGGCCGCCGGAAAAAAATGTCCGCGCTGTTGGCGCGTCCGTGAGGACCTTGGGACTTCTTCCGACGATCCCGACCTCTGCAAGCGATGCGTCGAGCAGCTGCCCTAATCGATCCCGGCATTCTCCTCGCCGCGTTTGTCCTCGACCGGGCCACCAAATATTGGGCTCAAACCTGGCTCTACGAACGCGAGAACGTCGCCGTCCTTCCTTTTTTTCATTTTACCTACGTGCAAAATACGGGCGCCGCGTGGGGAGTGATGCGGGGCAATAATTATCTTCTTATTGGGATCTCGATTGTATTATTAGGCGCTTTGTTCTGGATGCGCCGAAGCTGGAAAAATCCCGACGTCTGGATTCGCTACGGGTCCTTGTCGGTGGGGGCCGGAGCGTTGGGAAATCTTTATGACCGGATTTTCTACGGATACGTGGTGGATTTTCTCGATTTTTTGGTGTGGCCGGTGTTTAATGTGGCCGACTCCTGCATCACGGTTGGAGCCTGCGCTCTAGCATGGGGATTGCATAAAGCGGACCGCCTCAAGGAAAAAGAGGCGGCCGCTTCCTTAAAATCCTGATTCCAGCTATTTGATTTTGTTGTTGACCATGTGAACCACGCCGCCCATGATGGCGGCGCCGGCTAGGGCGCCGATGAGCAGTCCGATCGGCCCCCCAAAGATCATCCCAAAAAATCCGAGAGCGACCGCTCCGTAGGCGGCTCCCAGAAGCGAGCGTTTGAACTTCCGCTTTTTCACTTTGGCTTTACTCGCGGCCTCCGCGCCGGCGTTGGCGTTGACTTCTCTGTCGGGTTTAATGACAACTTCGGTGTTTCCCTGGCCGCTGTTGTTTCTGACCCGGCTTTGATTTTTCCTGTCTGCGAAGAGACCCCCCGCATAGCCGCCAGTGTCAATGGCACTATTCTGCTCCGGGGCGTTGTCGAAGGTTTCATTGATTTTGCTGATCATTTGCTCCGGCGAATTGCTCGAGTCGAGAGCGATTGCGCTGATGCGATCAAATTGCGTGAGCTGCTCTTTGACGGTCCGGGCGACTTTGTCGTTGCCGTAATGCATCAGCGACTCCTTAATGGCCAGACGGATGCGTTTGGCGAGAGCGACCGCCGGAGCCCTGTATCCACTGTCGATGTCAATATTGGCTTCGCGGATTTGACTCTTATATTTGGCTCCTGTTTTGTCGCTGACTGCATTCTTGATGAAATTCAAATCCATCGCCGACAACATTCCTTCGATGCTCGCAGCGCCTTCGTTAATTTTCCGGAGGTTTTTGGCTGATTTCTTCGCGTGTTTGCGTGCAGCTGCACGCTGGCTATGGAAAAAATCGCGGCGGTCGGAAGCGCTTCCGAGCGAGGCGGCCCATGCCGCCTCATTATAATCCTGCTTCTCGTCTTCGTCCTCGTAAATATCGTCGAGCAGCATCGTTTCCAAGGGGCTAAATTGAGACTTGATCCGGTCCCGAAGGGCCGTGTGTTTAATCGCGATTGATTGCAGGGCTTGCGTGCAGTTTCCCACCGCGTTTTCCCAGCCAATCCAGTCGGTGAAATGAAAGGTAGGTTTGCCCTCAATATAGCTGCGGAAATCCTTCTTAAGGAGAAGGCGCATATACATGACCAACTTTGCCGCATCCTTGGGTTCTTCGCACCCCGTCACGGCTCCATCGGTGAACAACTGTGCGAAATCTTCAAGAGCGGGTGAATCTTTGAGGTCGGGGTGAGAGACAATTATCGTCTGTTCGAAGACCGACAATCCGTTCTCAGGAAGCGATTCCATCGGAGCCGCGATGTATTTCCCGGAGAGTTCACGGATACGGGTGCGGCACTCGGCAACCGCGTCCGCCTCGAGTTTCGCGTCAAACGCACATTTTCCGTCTTGATTGACGGATCGCACCTGCCAGACGGCTTTCTCCAGGGCTGTTAATTGCTCTCCGAGGGTCTTTTCAGCCGCAGCGAAGGACGCTGACGGAAATGAAGCCCCCAGAAGGGCGAAAGAAAGTAGTGTCGCGAAGGTCTTTTTCATGTTCTCTCCGGGCTGCCTTCCTATTGTACCAGGGACTCGCCGGGCAACAAGGACAAATCTACCCACCCCTTCATAGGCCCTAGGACCCATATCATCCTAGGCTCTCAGTCCCGCCGTTAGGTGCCAGGCACCGCGTGCGTTTGTTGCGTTTAGGGGGGGAACAACCTGGGCCCTTCGGCCTGGATTAAGCGGTACCATTCGCCCCTCGCTGCTGCCAAGTAAGTC
>NVTF01000158.1 GCA_002401485.1 Elusimicrobiota bacterium
TTTTTCCGCCGTGCCGTCCCTTTTGCCGTTCTTCAATGAGTGAAAGGGTTCGTTTCTTAAAGTCCGGGTTTTGGTCAAGCATTTCGCGAAAGGCATTCTGGGGAATTACGAAAACCAGCGTATTATCCGCAGCGCTCTTGATTTGGGCGCCTGCCATCTTAAATTCGATGATCGAGGTCTCTCCGAAAACTTCTCCCGGACCCAATTCGGCCACTTTTTCCAGCGGTTTGCCTTTTTTGGGACGGACCGAGACAGCGACCTTTCCTTGCGCGATGATGTGCAGCCCCTCGACACTGGTTCCCATAAAAATAATTGTGGAGTCCTTTTTAAAGGGTTGCTGTTCCGCTTTTTTAGCAAGAAAGGCAGCTTGCTCATTGGGGATGCCTTCCAAGAAAGGAACCTTGGTCTCCAAAAATTCAGTAATCGTCATAGAAATATCCGTTCAGGCTACGATGCCTTTTTCTCTAAGGTAATGTCTAATTTTTGAGCGCGCCCGAGCCGTTTTTACAATTTCCAGCCAGCCCTTTTTTGGGACGGATTTCTTCTTCGTCAAAATTTGACAGATATCACCCGATTTTAGCTCGTAGTCGAGTTTGACCATCTTATTGTTCACGCGTGCGCCGACGCACATCATTCCGATTTCGGTATGCACGGCGTAGGCAAAATCCAGGGGCGTGGCGCCGGCCGGCAGCGGTTTTACGTCCCCGGCGGGAGTGAAGATGAATACCTGGTGCAGTTCGAGGTCTGTTTTGAGGCTTTCAATGAATTCACGCGGGCTCTTGAGATCCTGAAGCCATTCGATCCATTGGCGAAGCCAATTAAGCTTTTCCTCGAGATGTTCATCACGACCTGCGGCTTCCCCGCTGGTTTTGTAGCGCCAATGGGCAGCGATTCCGTATTCAGCGGTTCGGTGCATTTCTTCTGTTCGAATCTGAATCTCGATTAAATCCCCGCCGGAGGTCATGACGGTGGTGTGCAGGCTTTGATAGAGGTTCACCTTTGGGACTGAGATATAGTCGGTGAACGATCCCGAGACGGGCTTGAACTCGGTATGCACGACGCCGAGAAGGGCGTAGCAGTTTGCGATGGTCGGAGTGATGATGCGCACGCCCATACCGTCCTGAATTTCTTCGAAACTTTTTTCCTGGCGCTTCATTTTTTGATAAATCGACCAGAGCGTTTTTGCTCGGCCAAGGATGCGGTGCTCAATATTGGTGGCCTTAAGCTTTTCGCCGAGGACAGACTTAAAGGAGGTGATCACTTTCTCACGACTTTTGGTGATTTGGGTGACCTTTGAGTTTAGGGTGTTGTGTTCCGACGGATGCAGGTATTGGAAGGCCAGGTCTTCGAGTTCGCTCTTGAGTTGAAACATTCCCAGTCTTTGCGCGAGAGGGGCATAGAGCGTGATTGTTTCATATGCCTTCCGTTCTTGTTTTTCTTTGGAAAGAAAGTTGAGGGTCTTCATGTTGTGAAGACGATCCGCGAGTTTGATGAGGATGACGCGAATATCCTGGGCTGTCGCGAGCATCATCTTGCGCCAATTTTCCGCCTGAGCTTCATCGCGGGACGTAAATTTCAGGGTGTCGAGTTTTGTGACGCCAACGACGAGGGTGGTTATTTCCTCTCCAAATTCTTTTTCGAGCTCTTCCGCCGTAATAGGTGTGTCTTCGATGACGTCGTGCAGGAGCCCGGCGCAGACGGTTGGAAGATCAAGCTTGAATTCAATCAATGTCTTGGCGACTGCGGAGCAATGAATGAAGTAGTGCTCCCCCGAGGCGCGCTCTTGATTTTTGTGAGCCGTCATGGAGTATTCATACGCCAACTCAAATAGAGTCTCGTCGGTGTTGGGCGCGTAGACTTTGAGGTCCTTGAGCATTCCGGCTGCGTCGGGGGTCACGCGGTTGTTTCCTCATGTTTTGGTTCGGCGCTTTGGAGCGCATGCAGCTTGCTGTAGAGTCCGTCTCTTAATAACAGTTCCGAGTGTGTACCGGATTCGGCGATCCGGCCGTCAGACAGAACAATAATACGGTCTGCGTTTTGAATCGTTGACAGGCGGTGCGCAATCACAATCGAGGTACGTCCCTGCATGATCTGCTCAAGGGCACGCTGCACTTCTTTCTCGCTGGCCGAATCAAGATTGCTTGTTGCCTCATCAAGCACGAGGATTTCCGGGTCACGTAATACGGCTCGGGCGATGGCGAGGCGTTGGCGCTGCCCACCCGAAAGACGGAGTCCGCGGTCGCCGAGTTCCGTTTCGTAGCCGTGGGGCAGCTGCTGAATGAAGGCGTCGGCATTGGCGACCTTCGCCGCTTCCACAACGGCCGCAAGAGGCGTGTCTTCCCGGCCGATCGCGATATTGCCTTGTACGGTTTCGTTGAACAACATGGTTTCCTGCGTGACGAGACCGATACGGTCCCTTAGGGTTCGGATGTCGAGATCCTTGAGGTCGATGTTGTCGAATAAAATACGTCCTTTGCCGGGGTCGTAGAGGCGCAGGAGGATTTGTACGAGCGTGCTCTTGCCTGAGCCGGAGGGTCCGACAATGGCGATCGTTTCCCCACGCCGCACTTCAAAGGAAACGTGGTCCAGTGCCGGCGTGTCGCGGGTGGGGTATTGGAAGGTAACATCGTCTAAGGTGATCGCTGTTTCCAGGCGGGAGAGCCGTCGGGCTCCGGGGCGATCAACTACATTGGGTTTTTCATCGAGCAGTTGGAAAATACGTTCGCTTGAGGCCAGGCCGCGCTGTAATTCAGAATTCAGCTTTCCGAGGTTTTTGATCGGCGCATAGGCCATGAAGAAGGCGCCTAAAAACCCGCCAAAGGCCCCCGCGTCCATATTACCGTGAAGAATCTCCCGGCCTCCATAGAAGAACAGCCCTGCCATCATCAAGGAGCCGATAAATTCCATCAGCGGGCCCGACAACGCCGTCGCGCGGAGGTAGCGCATCATCTGGGTGAAGAAGGCTTCATTTTCTTTCTGGAACTTTCGGGTCGCGCCTTCTTCGTAGTTAAGCGCCTTCACCAGCATCATCCCATGCAGACTCTCTTGGAATCGGTGGTAGATGTTGCCCATGATGGCTTGGCTCTTTGAGCTTGCGTCCCGCATTTTGCGGCCTAAGGGAATGATGACCATGGATGCGATGGGGATCATCCCCAGCGCGACGAGCGCGAAGTTCTTGTTGATGAAGAAAAGCGCGGTCATGAGGAAAATCACGGTTAAAAAGTCCCGGATCAAATAGAGAGGGACGAATTGCAGCATGGACTGGACGATCGTAAGATCGTTGGTGGCTCGTGCGAGAATTTCGCCGGCCTTCTGCCCGCTGTGGAATTCAAGGGAGAGCCGATGGAGATGCCGGAAGAGGTCTTCACGCAGTTGTTGGGTAATGCGTTGTCCGAGCCAGCTCATGAGATAGTTTTGGATATAGGCGGCCATCGATTTGATCAGCATGAGAAGAGGAAGGCTGATTGTAATGATGACAAGCGTGCGGTAGGACAGCGATTTGTCGAGGAGCGGCCCCGCGAATTGAGAGAGAAATTCGTCCAGTTGGGAACCGGTAAGATCGTCCCCTTTGAGAAGGCCGTTAATAACAACATCAATCAGTCCAACGGTCGCCATGTTGGATAGGGCGACGACGACCATCGCGATCGCCGCTTGGTAGAAACGAAGACGGTGGGGCTTCACGTACGGCAGGAATTTTTTTAGGAGCTTCACGAGTGCATCTCCGCTAGCTCGCGTTCCCCGTTGGGGATTTCTGCGAGCAGAGCAAGGGCCGCGCGGTCGATCGCACCGGGTCCTCCCAGTGTGTCGCGCAGTGCGGCAAGGTCGCGGCGGAGTTTTTGGTAGCGTCGCGGATCTCCAAGGATGTCTAAAGCGGCGCGCGAAACAGATGACGGGGTTGCCGCGTGCTGAACAAGCTCGGGGACGAGGGTGCGTCCAGCTAGAATGTTGGCCATCGCGATGTGCTTCACCTTGATGAGTGCACGGGCGAGGAAATAAGTCGGCCAGGAAAGTTTGTAAACCACGACCATCGGAAGTCCCAAAAGAGCGTTCTCGAGCGTAGCCGTTCCGGAGGATGTTAAAACAAGATCCTGCTTCGCGCGTGTCGTGTAATCGGTCTCGCGGACCAAGGATGCGCGCCCGCCCTGCGGGGAGCGCCAGCGCCGCAAATGGGGCTGGTACGCGTCGTCGGGCTGAGAGGAAGCTCCAAAAACGGTGATTTCAAGGTTTGGGAAATCCTTCGCGATGCGGGAAGCCGCTTTCAGCAGCAACGGCAGATGGCGGCGAAGTTCTGAGCTGCGGGAACCGGGAAGCAGGCCTAGTTTAAGCGTCCGTCCTATCGGGCGATCGATGTCCGGAGCGGGAAGTCGATCGAGAAGGGGATGACCGATCCATGAAACAGGGACCCCGTGTTCTTTGTAAAGCGTTTCTTCAAACGGAAAAATAACGAGCATGCGTTTTACTAAACGTTTGAGGGTTTTAATGCGGCCCGGTCTAGACGCCCATACCTGGGGACTGATTAAGTAGGCGGCGGGAATATTCAGGGAATGGGCGGCACCAAGAACGCGGCGATTAAATCCGTAAAAATCGACGGGGATCACCAGGTCGATGTCTTCTTCCTGCATGAGCGTTTTGAGTTGTTTGAGCAGCGAGTAGAACATGGGAATGCGTCGCGCGGGTTCTACAAATCCGGTTACCGCGATCGACGCGAGGTCTTTAATGAAGCGATCTCCGCGTTTCTTGTCGAGGGAGGCGCGCAGCAGTTTCCCACCGACGGCGAATATCCGAAGATCGGGACGTTGACGCCGAAGTGATTCTACAAGCATCGCGCTGTAGAGATCTCCGGAGGGATCTCCGGCGATAATTAAAACCGTTACGGGTTTGCTCAAACGTTTTTCTCCGCCTTGAGCGTTTTGGAAACCGTTTCAGCCGCCTTTCGCAGCGCTCCGCCGATAATCGGGAGAAACGAGGTTGAGCCGCCATGGTTGTTGACTTCGTATTTTTCAAGCTCATCGGTGATTTGAAGAGCAAGTTTCAGCGCTTCGATCCCATGTTCTCCGGACGGCCATGGTTTACGGTTGTGACGGATGCATTCCACGAAATGATCGATTTCAATATCGAGGGGTCCCTTTCGGGTCAGACGCGGGCTGACGTGTTCGACGTCTTTGAGCAGGTTCTTAATGTCGGGGCGTTTTTTTCGATAAATATCGAGCGAGGCATTTAAGTAATCCAGCGAGATGTAGGAAGACGCCTGGAATATTCTGATTTTGCGGCATCGCTTGAGTGAAATACGGCTGGCGGTTAGATCGGCGATGCAGCCGTTTTCAAAACGAACGCGAACGTTGGCGATGTCTTCATGTTTTGAGACCAGGCTCGCACCGAGTGCCTCGAGGCTGATCACCTTGGAGTCAACGAGGGTCAGAAGAATATCAAGGTCGTGGATCATGAGATCGAGCACGACGCCGATGCTGGACATGCGCGGATCGTAAGGACCGAGCCGTTCAACTGTAAGAAACCGCGGTTCGTTGATGTGTTCGATGGCGGCCAAGACGGCGGGATTAAAACGTTCGATATGCCCGACCTGAAGTTGCACTCCCTTTTTTTCGGAGCATTCAAGGAGTTCTCGGGCTTCCTTGACGTTGGAGGCGATCGGCTTTTCAATCAAAGTGTGAACGCCCGCACTGAGAGCGGCCATCCCTACTTTGTGGTGGAATTGCGTCGGAACGGCGACGATGACGGCATCAAGCTTCGGAAGCAAATCCGTGTAATCGTTATAGGCCATCGATCCGGAGCGCCAGGCCGCAATTTGCGACCGCCACGTGTTCGTGTCGCAGACCCCGACGAGTTCTACGTCATCGCGCCGCGAAATCACCTTCGCATGGTTGGTGCCCATTCGCCCGGCACCGATCACGCCGAATTTAATTTTATTACTCACAGGGCGTTCCCCCTCGCGCTGGCGACTATGGTGATGCCCATGCGATTTGCACGTTCTAAAAATTCTTCCTTATCGAAAATCAGGGTGCTTCCAGCCTCGATGGACAATGCGGTTACGCCCGCGGCCTCGATGGTGTCGAGCGTGTCGAGGCCGACCACGGGAATGTCGAAGCGAAAATCCTGACGCGGCTTGGCGACCTTGACGAGGACGAGACCGTTTTTTTTGGCGCCGGATTTCTCGGTTCCCGCGAGTGCCGCCGCGCGCATCATTGCGGCGTCGGTTCCCTCCATCGCTTCGACGGCGATGATCGCCCGGTCTTTAACAACGACACTTTGGCCTATGTCGTATCCGGCGGAGGCGTTTGCCGCGCCAAGGCCGAGTTTGATGTCGGCGGCTTCTTGTTTCGAGGGCGAGCGTTTCGTGAGCACGCCTTCCGCGGGGAGAAGATCCTGGAGGTAGGTCGCTGAAGAGATGAGAGTCATGCCTTCTTTGGAAAATTCGTTTGCGATTGCCGAGAGGATGGTGTCTGTGCGGCGGTCCTTGAGGGAGGCGAGAATTTTGACAGCTCGCAGGTCGGGGAGTATGCCGCCGAAGAGAGAGGTGTGCTGCACCTTGCCCGCCATGACGACTTTCTCAACACCCGCTTCTTTGAGAACCTTCAAGGGGCCGTTTACCTGTCCCAGTTTAAATGGGTGATAGGAATCGACGAGATCCGAAAGGCTCTCGTCGGTAACTCCCTTGAGCGCGATCGCAATGACGCGCTGCCCTTGTTTCTTAGCTTCAACCGAGAATAGGATTGGGAAACGTCCGGATCCCGCGATGAGGCCGATGGGTGCTTCGCTCAGGCCGCTACCCCCTCCTTTTCTTCCTTTTCTGAAGCAGGCGGGCGCGTGACGCCTCGTGTTTTCAATGATT
>NVTF01000159.1 GCA_002401485.1 Elusimicrobiota bacterium
GGCGCCAGGCGCTGCAGCTTGACGATGGGGGTGTTGCCGACGGTGTCGAGGATGGAGTCGTACAGGGCCATGGAAGCGCTCCGGAGGCGGGGCCGCGCCAGGACGGCGGGCGGAAGAGGGAGGGCTGGCTGTTCACGCCAGCGGCTGCCGGCCCGGCGTTCGGTATTGTCCAGCAGTCGTTTGTTATCAAACAGGGAACGCATAAAGACGCGGCGGCGGCCTTCGGGTCCCGCGCGTTCGACAACCTCTTGGGCAAGGCGCAGTTCCTCGACGTCAAGCTCCGAGCCGCCCACGGCTTTGGCAACGGCTTCCAGTCCCAGGCGAATCTCCGAGGAGCCGTCTTTACCCAAATAGCCCGCGAGCAATTGGGGATCACCAACAGCCAATTGGTAGGCGGGATCAGCGCGCATGGTCTTCGTCATACGTCCCGAAGACAGCGCTTCCAGGAAATCAGAAACCGCCTGATCGCCGCCCGCCTTGAACGCCTTCGCCCAGCTTTCGACTCCTTCCGAATTATGATTGTCCAACACGGCCAGCCATTGGCTGCGCGCTTGGGCGATTTTCACAAAGTCCGCGGTATCGCGAATCGAGAGTCCCAACAACATCGGGTTGGTCAGAATGCGCTCCACCAGCGCTTGTTCGAGTGTCACGGCAAATCCTTCGGTCATGGCGGCGTAGGACGAAATCGGAGAATGGTTTTCGCTCTTGCGCACAATCGCATCGAAAACAACGTGGGCGTATTCATGCGCGAACTGCAGGAGCTGCTCGACCTTTTCTTGGACGAAGGTTGAATTCGGAAGACCGAATTCACTGGGAACATCCCCGTTGGAATCGGTGACTGCGGGGGCCAGTTCAATGATATGGCCGGACTCCACCGACCACAAATGCCCGGTGGAAGGGTTTTCGCTGGTATCGTAGCGTGCTTTTACCGGCAGACTCCGGTAGTGAGCAGGCAAAAGACCGCGAAACAAGGCGTGCGCCGCGGCCTCCACCTGCGAGAGTTTTGGGGCGCGCGCGTCGCCTTCGAAATAGGCGCGAACCGTATCAAGATCCTTCCCTGAAAAGCCCGCGGCACCGTCAAACGTCGCCGAGAGCGAAGATGCCATTTCCCCGTCAGCCGCACTCCGGTCGTTGGGATCGTCTTCCGAGGTCAAGGACCGGGCGAGGGCCTTCAGGGCCTCCTGGTCCGGAATTTCATCAATCTCCTGTTCTTCTTCGGTCAACGCGCGGTCGGCTTTGATGATGACGGGACGCGGTTTTTCGATAGTCGGGGCATCGGGGACGATGATCTTCTTTTCCGGAGGAAGGATGACCCTCGGGGCCTCCCCAGCGGTAATCAGAGAATCCTTCGGGATTACGATATCGGAGCCGTTGGCGGCATTGAGCAAGGCCGGTGCTTCCGACAACAAAGACGGTGCGCTCATCTCGCTCAAGTTGAGGTGCGGAGACATCACTCCCAGCCCGTGCACCCGAGCGGGTACACGGCGAGCCACCGGCCGAGCGAAACCGGCGACCGGAAGAAGGATTAGCAGCAATAGCCGCATCATATTGAAAGTATGCGTTTAGAAGCGGAGACACTTCAGAGGCGTTGGACCCAACGGAGAATGGGTCCAACATTCGAGGAAATTGGGCCTATTGTACGCGGAGACCGTCGTAGGAATCGGTAATTTCATCCATCGATACGTTAAAAGTCTTTGGAACCTTGAGCTTTTTGGAGGGCACCTCCGCCTTCGGCCGGTACCGCGCCCGCCGCACCTGAGGCAGAGCCGGAGCGTCGAGTTTTCGCCGCGGCATGCGATAGGGACGGTCCCGGAAACGCCCCAAGGTTTTGGTTGTTGCTTTAACCGACAGCATGCCCGCATCCGAAGCAGACCTCGCCATGGCCGCCGCCTGCGCCGCTTGCCGGTAGGCTTCATCGATTTTCCCGCTATCCACCCGGCCCTCCGAAATCGCCATATTGGAGCGTCCGATCCACCAGCCTTCTTTCGGCGTCCCGCGCGTGATCTCCCAGCCATAACCTATGTATTTATTGAGGCGAACGTCATGGTTAAAATTAATGCGTTTAGCCGATTGCCGCATGGTTTCCTTAGCGAGTTGAATGCGCGCATCCGCAGCCAAAAGGCGATCGACCGACCACCGCAGGCCCTGCTCAAAGTTCGGGTCGAGTTGGTCTTCCATCGCAGCCACCACCCCTTCTCCCCCCTTCACCGCCCGCTCGACGTAACCGTTGGCGTTCTTCAAAATCTTCGTCGAATTCATCTGCGTCTTATAATCGGTGGGGATGCCGCGCGTCCGCCGTTGGCTGAGACTGCGCAGGGCATTCTTATCAAGATTCTCCGCTTGCGAAGCGAAGGCGTTAATGGTCGTAAGCCGCCGCCGTGCCCGACGGACATAGGCCTTTGCTTTCCTGAGAGGCTTGCGGTAACGGCGCAAACGCCTCCGTAATTTCTTGATGTCAGGAGAGAGCGGCACAATGGCCGCAAGACTGTACATCGGCGTCTTCGACCCGGGGGACGACGGAGGCACCAACACCATGGCCCCGACCTGGGCGCGCGCTGCGGCGGCGACCGCTTCAAGTTGGCGAACGGAATCCTCGGTGGCAAGAACGAGAGGCTCCAAGTCCTCGGCAACCGCTATGAGGCCTTTTTGAATATCCTTGAGGTGAGGTTTTGATCCGGCCGCGGAAAGATCATTAAAGGCGAGCCGCAAACTCTCGCGCGCGCCGCTCGCATTGCGCAAAATTCTCCCGCGCGGGATATCGTTGGCGGCGTGCAGCGCATCTTCGAGGCCCCCAAGGAAAAGATCCACTCCCGGGACTCTCTGCGTCGGCAATTTCTTGTCCATGATGGTGTCACCCAAATGCAGGACAAGGGAACCGAAATCGTTTTGTACCGGGGCCTTGGTAAAGTCCGGGGTTTTGGCTTCCTGCCGCAGCCGCATGATGGGCACAGCGCCTGCCGCCGCCGTCAACGGGGCCAATAAAGAAACGACCAGAATGATCCGGAGCACCACCATCCTCATAGAGTGCCTCAATCGGGCGAATTGACCCATGGCCTTAAGGACCCATTCAGCCTAGGCCCAAGGACCCACTCCGGCGTAGGCCCCCGGATCCTGGGCCTTCCCCGCCGCAGAAGGCATGCTAGGGTATGCGGACAAACCTAACCTTAGCGCTCCTGCTCGCCGTCCCGATAACAGGCTCCGCAGCCGAGGACCACGCCGACGGCACGAGCATCGCCGAGATTGAATCAGCGCTCCAACAAAGACCGGAACTGCGCAAGAAACAGCGGGCTTTTGAAGAACGGCTCAAACGCGAACTCGAAATCCTCGAAAGAACCGCCCGAATCATCGCCGCCAGCATTTCGATAAACGCAGCCGCGTACCCGATGAAGGCCAAGCATCAGCCATATTCGTTGGTTTGACCGAAAAAATAAGGAATTGTTAAAGACGATCGCGAATAATACGCGTGAATGAAACCGCGTCCAACGGTTTCCCGCCGGACTCGGCATACGGGTAAGCGAAGTAATTAAGCAGCGGACCCGCCTGCGGCGGCTCCAACATCAGCGCGCGACCCGAACTCAGAAGGATCCGCCCCTCATCAATCGTGCCGAAATACCGCTTCACCCAAGAAGAATCCATTTTTTTCTTCCCGTGCTTCACCTTCCACGCCTCGGAAATATCCATCGGAATCCAGCCATGGCCGTCCGCATGGAAATCGAGCCAACAGTGATAACCCTTGCCTTCAAAAGACTGAACCTTCTCCGGGCCCAACGGCAGACCCATACGAAACCGCGAGGGAATATTCTTCACCGTCGCCATCGCTTGGAAGAGGGAATGAAAATCGGTGCAGTTTCCAAGGCCCACCACGCACGCCCTTAAGGAATCACCCTCCCCCCAGCCCGGCGCTTTTTTATCGTAGGCCATGAACTCAAGGATGTAGCTGTAAAACCCCTTGGCGACCTCCGAGGCGTTTCCCGAGCCGCCGTGTTTATCAGCAAGCGTGCGGATGCGGTCGTTGATTTCAACCTTCCCGCGTGCCGCCGTGAAGCGCTCTTGAAGGGCTTCGCTCAAATGAGCGGGGCCATCGCTGCCGCGACGCAGTTTCCGGTCAATCTCATAGACCACATTAAGTTCCAGGTCTTTGCCCGGGGCTCCTTCTACATATAAGAGCTCATTGCCGAATTCTTTTTCCTGCGTCCGGCGGTGCACCGCATTCGTTTTTACAGAAAGAACGCGAACCGCCTGATGCTTCTCGTTTTGAGGAACCGGGACCCAGAGCCGAACCCTGTCTTTTTGGGCGGGGATGCGGATGGTCTCTTCATAGGTGACCGTTCGAACCGGGACATCCTGCCGGGCGCAGCCGACAACCGCCAACAGTGAAATCAGGAGGAGTCCTGGGGACCGCATGCCACAGCATACGAAACTATGAAGTAAGGCCTAGGCCTCTTACCCCTCTTATTTGGGACAAATGACTCTGTTGCCCCAACCGGGCATCCTTAAAATATAGAGATGCAGTCCGCCCGTAGATGGCTTTTGTGTATAGGCCTTCTCGCCGCCGCCGTGCCGGTGACGGCTGAAGACATCTGTTCCCTGCCGCCCCTGTCAGAAGAAGGGAAACAGGTCGTTGGGATGTCATTTCCGACGGTGGCTCTCGCCCAGGTGCGGGAGGTCCCGCGGGAAATGCTGCTCGGATGGCTGGCGGAAAACGCTAAAAACGGCGACAGCTCTGTGGCTTTTTTCTCCGATGATCGATGGCGGTCCTCCTGCTGGGCTTATTTCAGCGCGCAATCCCTCGCCGAGGCCGATTCCTTCTATGTGCTCGCTCTGATCCCAGCGATACGAGGCGTCACGAAAAAAGGAAAACCGTTCGCCATGAGGGCCCTTCTCTCAGGATTTGGCGAACACCGCATTCACTACGATTTTGAGGGCAAAATTAAATTCAAACACCCGGATCTCGACAACGACACCTATATCCTGGAAAGCCGGGTGACGCTTCGAACGCCGAGAAAAGGATATTTGGAATTTGACGGGACCACCTACACCCATTGGCTGGCGGGAGACTATCCGATCCACTCCATTGAAGGGGATGGAAAGATCCTGAAGGTTAACGCCGGCAGCATCGTGAGGAAGAATAAAGAAACACCCGTGGAGCCCCGGCGGCCGACTTAAAAGATAAAATGGGTGCATGCCCATAGAACTAAACCCCATCGAAGCCCGCGTCCTTGGGGCACTCATTGAAAAGTCTTTCACCACACCCGATCAATACCCGCTTTCTTTTAATGCCCTTCAAAACGCATGCAACCAAAAATCCAGCCGTGACCCGGTTCTCAATTTAAGCGTTGATGAGGTCGCCAAAGCCATTGCCTCGCTCCAGGAGAACGGCCTCGCGCGCGAACGCATCGGCGACCGCGTCCCGAAATACGCGCAATACGCCGAACACCTCGGGGCCGGGGACACCCCCGAGATCCTGGGAACCCTCGCCATGCTGCTGTTGCGCGGGCCACAAACCGTTGCCGAGATTCGCGTGCGCACCGAACGCCTGTGCCAATTTCCTGACAATGCCGCCGTGCAGGCAACCCTGCAAAAACTTATCGATCATGAAGACGGTCCCTTTGTCGCGCGGGGTTCGCGCGGCAAATATGAATTTCTTTTGGCTGGCGGTACCGCGCCGGCTCCCGCTCCCGTTGCGGCGAAACAATCGCCTGATCGCATTTCAAAACTAGAGGAACGCGTCGCCGCTCTTGAAGAGCGACTCAATCAATTAACGCAAACAGCCTAAATTGAAACTCGTCATCGTCGAATCCCCGAACAAGGTCCGCAAAATCAGCGCGTTTCTCGGCTCGGACTACCGCGTCTCCGCGTCGTTTGGTCATGTGCGCGATTTGCCCGCCAAGGGTGATCTGGCGATCACCTTTAAGGAAGGAAAGGTAATCCCGACGTATGTGATGATCGAACGTTCCGCCCGTTCGGTCAGTGAACTCAAAAGCCTGGCGGCAAAAGCCGATGAAATCCTGCTCGCCATGGACCCTGACCGGGAAGGCGAAGCCATCGCCTGGCATGTCAGCAAACTCATCGGCAAACACAAATACTGTCGTGTTGTTTTTCACTCCATCACAGAAAAAGCAGTCAAGAAAGCCGTCGCGGCACCACGGGAACTCGCGCAAGGCCTGGTCGACGCCCAACAAGCGCGGCGTGTTTTGGACCGGGTTGTCGGTTGGATGGTCAGCCCGACGCTTCGCCAGGTCAGCAAGGAGGCCAAGAGCGCGGGCCGCGTGCAATCAGTCGCGCTGCGCCTGGTCGCACGGCGGGAACAAGAAATCAATAAACACGACAACGTGAAATACTTCGTGCTCGACGCCCACCTTGAAAAGGAAAAAGTAAAACCGTCTTTTACCGCTCGCCTGATCACCTGGAAAGGGGATCCGCTCGGACATCGCCTGCGTGATGAAGCCGTCGCTAAGAAAACCGTCGAACAGCTCAAAACAGCCTCATGGGAAGTCCTCGCCTGCCAGCGCCGCGATGCGCTTCGTAATCCGCCGGCCCCCTTCACGACGGCGACCATACAGCAAGCGGCGTCGGTGCAGCTTAAAATCAATCCAGAGCAAACGATGAAACTCCTGCAGAGCCTCTTTGAAGAAGGAAAAATCACCTACCACCGAACCGACTCGACCGCTTTGGATCCGGAAGCCGTCGCCGTTGCGCGAAAAATGATCGGGAAAAAGTTCCCCTCCGAATATTTACCGGAAAAACCGGCGGTGCATGTATCAAAAGCCGCCAACGCGCAGG
>NVTF01000160.1 GCA_002401485.1 Elusimicrobiota bacterium
CTCAAAGGAAAAATTTAAGGAACGAAATAAAAAGATCCGTGCGGAGCAGCGCAAAAACGGCGGCGAAGGGAAAAAGCGCAAAATGAAGAAAGGCCGCAAAGGCATGCGAATGAGTATTAGGGGGCACTAGATTGACGTGATCCACCTCGACAACATCACAAAAAACTACGGCTCCGGCGAGACCGAGTTCCAGGCCTTAAAGGGGGTTTCCTTTGAGGTCCCTCAAGGGGAATACGCCGCCATCATGGGTCCCTCCGGTTGCGGCAAATCAACCCTGCTCAACATCCTCGGCCTCATGGACGGGCCTACAACCGGGACCTATCGCCTCGGGGGCGATCGCGTTGATGATCTCTCGGACGAACTGCGCACCGGTGTACGCCGCGACCAACTTGGATTTGTTTTTCAATCCTTCAATCTTCTCCCCCGCATGACTGCAGTCGGCAACGTCGCACTCCCAATGGGATACTCCCGAATCGGGACGGAAGAACGTCTTGCCCGGGCCAACAAACTCCTCAAGCGAGTGGGGCTGATCAATCGCGGTTCCCATACGCCGCTGGAACTCTCCGGCGGGGAACGCCAGCGCGTCGGCATCGCCCGCGCGCTCGCCAATAAACCCGATCTCCTGCTCGCGGACGAACCCACCGGCAATCTTGATTCCAAGACCGCCGTTGGGATCATGAATCTGTTCAAAGAACTTAATGCCGAAGGCATGACGATTCTGGTTGTGACCCATGACCGCGCGGTCGCCGATCAAGCCGACCATGTCATTCACATGATGGATGGCCTGGTGCGTGAGGAAGAACGACGATGATGATTGTCGAAAGCATCCGCACGGGGGCCATCGAAATCTGGTCTCACAAGACCCGATCGTTTTTAAGTTTCGCCGCCATTGCTTTCGGCGTTGCCGCGATTCTATACACCTTCGCCCACGTCAATGAGATGCAAAAGCGCACGCGCGAGACTTTTGAACTCGCCGGGCCCGGGCGAATCAACATCAATAAAAAGAGACAACGCGGGGGTGAAGAATCGCCCGGCCTCTCAAAGGGTCTCACCTCCGGCGATGCCGTCGTTATCAAAAAAGCTCTCCCCAACCTCTATATGGTGTCACCGCATCTCTCGACCTGGGCGGAAATCCAATACCAGAGCTTCCGGGAACATATCTCGGTTAAAGGCATAAATCTCGAATGGAAGAAACGCAACTGGCTCTACACGGTAAAGGGAAGGTTTTTTAATCAATACGATATTGATACGGCGGCACGTGTTTGCATCCTCAACGAACCCGGCGGCTGGATTGAAAAACCGTGGTGGATGCGGCGCGCAAAAAAACGGTGGGGCTGGGGCAACAAGTTCGACGAATGGGTCAAGCGCGTCGAGCTTGTCGGGCGGAAGATAAAACTCAACGATCAGATATTCACCGTTATCGGGATTCTCAAAAACCCGCCGCAGGACAAAGACCCGCGTTGGATCGGCCGCGACGCGTCGGTGCTGATCCCCCTCTCCACCGCCCAGCGCTACTTCAATGATCAGCAGCGCGGCGGCGCGTACGTGCCTGACGCGTTGAGCGACATTGTCATCGACACCGGCGACGAGAATACGGTCGATACCGCGATGCAGCGGATCAAAAATATTCTTACCGTGCGCCACCGCGGAGAAGAGGACTTTGATCTAAGCGACTGGCGCGAGGTTGTTTCCCAACGTCTCTCCCGTCAGAAAGAACAAGCCATCCAAATTTTATCGGTCGGCATCGTCGCCATCCTGGCGGGCGGCGTCGGCATCATGAACGTCACCCTGGCCACTATTTTCTCACGCATCAAGGAAATCGGCGTTCGCCGCGCGGTGGGGGCGACGCGCATGGACATCCTGTCCCAATTCGTGACAGAGGCAATGATGCTGGGCGCCTTGGGAGGTATCGCGGGAATCGCGATGGGCCTTGTCGGCATTGAAAAACTCGCACGCGACGGCGCCGACAAATTAGAGGCGCTGCTCATTTGGCATTACCTGGCGACCCTTGGCATTTCGGTATTCGCGGGATTTATTTTCTCGATTTTCCCCGCCTACCAGGCATCGAAGCTTGACGTCGTTGAAGCCCTGCGCAATGAATAATCCGCTGCACAAACCCCTGCTCCGGTGGTACGACAAACACCGACGCAAACTCCCGTGGCGGGAGAAGAAAAGTCCCTACCGCACCTGGATTTCGGAAATGATGCTGCAGCAAACCCAGGTCGCAACCGTGATCCCGTACTTTGAACGTTTTCTCAAACGATTTCCAACCGTCAAGGACCTCGCGAAGGCAAGTGAACCCGCCGTTCTCAAATTATGGGCGGGCTTAGGTTATTATTCGCGTGCGCGAAATTTACGGAAAGCGGCGAAGATCATTGTTGCCCAGCATAAAGGCGTGATTCCATCTGATGTGGACTCCCTGCGCGCGCTTCCCGGCATCGGTCGCTACAGCGCCGGCGCAATTTCGTCGATCGCATTCGAGGAACCCAACGAACTCGTCGACGGGAATGTCATTCGGGTATTTGCACGGCTGTTCGGACTGCGGGGAGATCCCAAAAAACCCGCGACTCAGGAGAAGGTCTGGGGCCTCGCGGCCGAAAGTCTTCAGCGCAAACGCCCGGGCGATTGGAATCAGGCTCTCATGGAACTCGGAGCGCGCGTTTGTATTCCCGACAGTCCGCTGTGCGGTGACTGCCCGGTATCAAAATCGTGCTTCGCCTTCAAAAACAATCTTCAGGAATCACTCCCGGAGCCGACCGCCTCCCGGACTTCGATCACACTGACGTGGACCGCTATTTTAGCGCGCGAGAGCGGCAAGGTGTTATTGTGGAAGCGTTCAAAAGACGAACGGTTTTTGCCCGGCCACTGGGCCCTCCCCGAACGACGGCATCTCAAGGGGGTTCGCCTCGGCAAGACAATTAAAACAGTCAAACACTCAATTACGCATCATCGCATTACGGTTCATGTCTGCGAGGGTAAAATTCCCACACCGCTGCCCGACGCCGCACGGTGGGTGCCTTCGGGGAAAACCAAGGATCGACTCGTTTCGTCGCTTTGGAGAAAAGCCGTCGCATGACTTTCAAGAAACCGAAACTAGCGCCGAAGCTCCCTGGATGGGTCGTTGATACCATTCGGTACTTGGTTGATCTCCGCGAGTGGTCCCGCCTCAGTTTTGACCGCATCCTTCCGCTGCTCGCACCCTCGGAAACGAAATTCCTTGTGGCCCTCGCGATCATCATCGGTCTGTTCACGGGAGTTTTTGCAGCGCTGTTTGACAAGGCCATTCATTGGGTTTTCGAAACCTCTCTCGGCGGCTCCCCCTCGATGCTCGCCGACCAACCCTTAATCGACCGCTGGCGCATTCTCGTTTTCCCCGCGATCGGCGGACTCATCGTCGGCCCCCTCATCAAACACATCTCCCCCGAATCCAAAGGCCACGGCGTTCCCGAAGTGATGCTGGCCATGCACCAGAAAGGCGGGCGAATCCGCGGGCGGGTCGCGGCCCTGAAAGCCCTTTGCTCGGCACTCACTATCGGCACGGGCGGCTCCGCCGGTCGCGAAGGACCGATTGTTCAAATCGGTGCCTCCATCGGTTCCCGCCTCGGTCAGCTTTTTAAGCTTCCAGCGGTCACGCTCAAGACCATGTCAGCCGCGGGCGCGGCCGCAGGCATCTCGGCCGCCTTCAACGCGCCGCTTGGCGGTATGGCCTTCGCGCTTGAAATCATCATGGGCGAAATTACAGCGGGCCCGTTTGCCATGGTGCTGTTCTCAACCGTCGTCGCCGCGACCGTCTCCCGCTCAATGCACGGCACTGCGGCCTTTTTCAACGTCCCGAACTACCAACTCGTTCATTCCGCGGAACTGATTTTATACGTTATCCTCGGCGTATTGGCAGGCGTATTGTCCAAGGTATTCGTCAAGATGATTTACAGCTTCGAAGATGCTTTCGATGATAATCTGACCGTGTTCGGTTGGCCCGTTGATTCGGCGTGGCGGCCGGCGTTTGGAGGTCTGCTCGTTGGGTCTGTCGGCTTTTTTGTGCCGGGGGCTCTGGGAACAGGCACTCTCGTTATCAGCAATGCCCTCGCGGGCCAATACGGACTCGGCATGCTCATGCTGCTGTTCTTTACGCGCTTTCTCTCAACGTCGCTGACGCTCGGTTCCGGCGGCTCCGGCGGCGTGTTCATGCCCTCTATTTTTTGCGGGGCGATGCTTGGCTCCAACTTTGGACAGGTCGCGCATTTAATATTTCCCGAAACAATCAACCCCGGGGCCTACGCCATGGTCGGAATGGCCGCGTTTGTCGCCGGCGCCACGCACGCCCCGCTCACAGCGATTCTAATTCTCTTTGAGATGACCAACGACTACGCTATCATCCTCCCACTCATGGTGGCCGTCGTTTCGGCAGTGCTCGCGGCGAAAACCGTGGAACCCGAGTCCATATACACGATGAAGTTGACCCGGCGCGGCATCACCCTGCGGCCCGACCCGGAAACCTCGCTCTTAACCCAAACGCCGGTAGGGGAGATCATGACCCGAAGGGTGCAGACCATTCGATCCGACTTTCCCATCGGGAAGCTCGGCCGTCATTTCAATAAGACCGGCAAGACGGGGTTTCCGGTCATCAATGACGAAGGCAAGTTTGTCGGAATGATCACTTATGCGGAGGCGCAAGCGGCCTACAGCCAAGAACCCCCGCCCTCGGCCGACATGCCCATCGAGAAAATCATGCGCTCCATCGGCCATCCGCTTTTTGCAGATGATGCGGTCAGTGAAGCCGTACGGCGCATGCATCAAGACGGCATCGACCGTGTCCCCGTTGTCGACCGCGAGGACCCGACCAAGGTTCTGGGCATCATCAGCGAAGCGGACCTTCTCGATCTCTACGCGAAACGGATCGAGGCGTGAAGCGGTCTCCCAAACCCAATCCCAAACCTCTCGATTGGAGCCGCGTGACCGATGACGAACTCCTTAAAAAACGGATTTGTGATTTGCCGATCTCCTTGGACGGAACCCAACTCGTCGATTGGATTCACGAAGTCTACGCCGAACTGAGCGCCAAGGGAATCGACTTTCATCCGGAAGTTTATCTCGGCGACGAATGGTTCTCACCCGAAGGCGACCCCGTTGTCAGCATCCCGTTTTATCTCGCGCAGCCGCGGCTGATCGACCTTGAAAAACGGCGCGTCTTGGAAGCGGAGGGCGAAGACCGTGAACAATTTCTTCGGCTTTTGCGTCATGAAATGGGCCACGCCTTGGCGCACGCCTACGGTCTCTACAACGCGAAAGGCTACGACCGGCATTTCGGCGACAGCGACCAGGATTACCCCGAGGCCCATCACCCGCGGCCGTACAGCCGCAAATTCGTCCGCCATCTCGACAATTGGTATGCGCAGACCCACCCCGACGAGGATTTTGCCGAAACATTCGCCATCTGGCTCACGCCCAAGCTGGATTGGAAAAAAGAATACGCCCGCTGGGGGGCCATTAAAAAATTGGAGTTCGTGGACCGCCTGATGCGCGCGATCCGTCATGCCAAACCTAAGAAAAAGTCCGGACCGAAATGGCGCCGTCTTTCCACGATAAAAATGACAATCGGCCGCTACCAGCAGACCAAGAAAAAAGAGTGGGCCGAAGATTTTCCGGATTTCTTCGATGGGGATCTGCGCCGCATCTTCGTCGACTCTCCCGAATCGTCGCGCCGGCGAGCGTCCAAATTCCTGCGGGATCATCGCCCGCTCTTGGTAAAAACTATTTCCCACTGGGCCGGAGAAAAGCGCATCACGATTCACGACCTCGTGACGCGCTTCGCCGAACGTTCCGAGGAACTCGGGCTTTATGTTCCCGACGACGAAACCCTCGCCCTCACGACCACCGCTTCCTGCCTGACGGCAATGGCGGCCAATTACTTTCTAACCGGCCGGTATAAGAGACCGCGATGACCAAGGCGAGGAAAAAGCTGCGCGTGCTCGCTCTGCTCGACAATCCGGAGCAGCACCCGCGCGGCTACGACTTCTCCGGCTTCGGCGAAAAGTCCGCGGACGGAACGATTCGCTTCGGGGACCCGGACCCCTTCGACGAACTCGGTCACGGAACGCATGTGGCCGGAACCGTGGCCGCCAAGGGGCGCACCGTTGAACAATTGCGCCAGAACCTTGCGTCGGCCCTGGGGCCAAATTTTGCCAGCACCCCAAACATCTATGTATCGGTTACCTCGCTGACCAAAACGCCCCCGCGCGGCTCTGGGACGTCACGCAAGGTCGAGGCGTATATTCTGGGCGAGGTGGCAGCCCCCGGTCTGAAAAAGGTCAAACGCGGCACCACAATTCTGCAATTTCTGGCCGAATCCGGTGGCCTGACAAAATTCGCCGCCGAAAAACGGATTGAATTGCACCGGACAGATGCCAAAACTGGTGCCATAACCAGCTATCTTTTCAATTATCGCACCCCGAGGGGTGGCAATTCACGCATCAGTGGCAGTACAAAACTGGCAACAGGCGACGTGGTCAAGATTCCGAGACGCCGCCTTTTCGAGTAGTGCCGGTTCGGTGAGTAGTGCCGGTTCGTTGAGTAGTGAAAGAGGTCAAATGGCCCGAGGACGACCCAAACGCGCACCATTGCGGATTTTCACCGGGGCGGCCTGCGGAATTTGGATGCTGTCTTATCCGGTGGCAGGCCAGGAAGAACCCGGCGCCCAGCGGTTCAGCTTTGATCTCAGCCAGACATTTGGCGCCAACGACAACAACCGCCTGAACCCGGTATCGGTT
>NVTF01000161.1 GCA_002401485.1 Elusimicrobiota bacterium
ACATAAATATACCGTTTGCCATTTTTATGAAAGGAAATAAAAATGAACATCGATATGCTGACCAGTTAGAGCAACTTGCAAAAGAGAACAATATCAAGTTTTTAGTCACCGATAAAATTGGTAAAACCATAACCAATCACATCACAACTATAAACGCCACCCTTATATATGGAGGAGGCGTTTGGCGCTCCTTACTTCCTGAAAAATTCATTGCCGCAGCCCGGAGGAACGGCCAGTTGCGGGCGACGCCGATGCTCTCGCCGTCGAGCATGACCGGCTTAGACAGGGTCAAGGCGTCATCTTGAAAACGATGGAAATCGCTTTCCGGCTGCTTTGGGCACGGACCGGCTCCGCCTGCGGGCGCGTATCGAGCGAACTCCCAACTCTCTTTTGTGTAGAGGCAGGCGAGCAAGAGGTTCTGCTGAACACTCAAACCAGCCAGAATCTCCTGGGCCTTCTGCCGGTACCGGAACGTCAGGGCCGCCGTGCTCTGGGTGCCGATGAACTCGGCCAGGGCGGACTGGCTTTGCAGCATCGCCTTCCGGGATGTCCTCCGGTCGTAGACGAGGAAAGCCGTGGATGCCAGGACCAGTGCCACCACACTGGTTCCCATAATGATCGCCGTGAGCCTTCGCTTGATTGACACGACCCGGGAAACAGTCCTGTGACCCTCTCTCATCAGCGGTGCCTTCTCACTGCACAGCTACTTTCAAAAGGATGGGACTGATCGTGAGGCGAGAACGCTCGGCCGCCGCGCGGTTGATCCTGAAATAAATCCTGTTTTTTCGTTTCAGCAACTGGATCATTCCGCCGGATTCGGAGAATCCTCGCATCTCGCCGACAGTCAAGACGCTTAACCCCTTCAGGGCGTTGAAGGCCCGGGCAAGATGCTCCGAATCGGGTGCGTTGATGAAGAGGAGATGACAAAACTCGAGCTCCTTAAGGCTTTTGAAATACTGGACCCGGACCTTCCGTCCTTTGATGGTGCGGGACTCGATGACGCTCAAATGTCCGCCGAATGGGTCCGCTCCCAGCACGGCGAGGGTCATGGGGGTGTCCTTGTTGGGAAAAGTCTCCTCGGGCCACTCTATGAATTTGGCGAAGTTGTAAAGGTAGGCCGCCTTCAGCCGGTACTCCCGCGAGAGGAGTTTTTCGGCCGAGCTATCGGAGACATTGCCCGGCAGCGCTGAAACGACCAGGAAAAGAATCCCGCTTAGCAGCCGCTTGATCGCTGGGTATTGCCGGGTGACCTGAACGGGGTTCATTGCGTTCCTCAAAATCTCCAGGTCCATCCTGCCGTGAGAATCCAATCCGTCTCCAGTTGGGGGCCGCTTAGATGCTGGTAGATCGGAAAGCCGAATTCCGCCGATAAACGGTGGCCTCTCATTGCGCCTTTCGTCGCAAAGAGGTTTAAGCCCACCTTGACGTCCAGCCGCCGACCTCCCCTGCGGCTCGGATCGGCCGTGGGGACCAAGGCGGGGTTCAGCTCGGAATCAGCGCCGCTGTAGCGCTCCCAGAACTGCATCGTAGCCCCCAATGAGGGGCTAATCCAGTCGGTGATCCGGTACCCGCCCCAGGCGGCCATCCGGTATCGGTTGCCCACCCGGTAGTCCTCGCTATTGCGACCGGCGCCGACAGTCGCCATCGCATGTCCGCCCCAGGCCCAGTCCTTCGTCTGGCCTATATACGTCAAGCCGGGCTGGAGGTCCATCGTGCCTGTGCCCAGCTGCATCGGATAAGGCTGCTTCGCGTTCACGGCGGTCGGCGTATCGTCGCGTTTCGTTATGGAGCCGGTGGGCAGCCGGACCGATCCCAGGATAATGAGCCGATGAGGGGGCCGCCGCCAAATGGAATAATGCGCCATCAAGGCGAGATCTCCAAACCCTCTGGATTCGGTGGTAAACCGGACTCCCGTCCCGGTCAGATGCTCCATGGAAAGCCGCTTGTAGGGCAGCAGGGCCATGATCGTAAGATCGTCTGTGAACCCGTACATGATTTCGACCAGGTGCATTTCCTTGGTCATCGCGGTCGGGGCGACCGTGAAGCTCTGGAGGACTTCAGCGTCAGCCTGGCGTCGCGCGCCGTCCCGGTTGCCCTCCATAGACATGACCCTGTAGCGATAGCCGAGCATCCATTCGCCCTTAAGATGGATGTGGCTGCCCAATACGTCGATCGGCATGACCTCGGTGTTTACGAGCCTCTCGAAGTTAATGTCGAGCAGGCTGCGCAATGTTTCATCGGCTCGAAGTTCGCCGTGCGGGAAAAGAAGGAGCATCGCTAGCACGATCCCGATGCCCCATCGATTTAGGGTCCGACCACGGACTAGATGAGCACGGCTTTGCCAGGACACTCTTCACAACCTCCACGCAGTTCGTCGTCATCGTCGATGAGCAGTCTATTGGCCATATCGTATCTGTTCCGCCGCGGAGGTTTTCGACGACGGTTTTCAATAGGACTATCCGCTTGAGAGCCTCCCTTCTTAAACCGGCATATTCAAGGTTTTCTCGGCAAACGCGGATGGCTGTGGTGGGGGAAGTGCCCGACGCGCTGACCTGGGTCGGGTGCCTGCTCATCGTCGGCGGAATATTCGGCCTAACCTCCGCCGTCCGCCGACGATTGCTGGTTACTTCTTCTTAGATTGTTTCTCGACCTCTGCGAAGTAAATCTTTGAATCCCGAATCACTTCGGAATAGGACCTGTCCATCAGGATCTCGACGCCTTGGCTCACGTGATCGATGGCCCAGATTTTAAACTTTCCATCCGCAACCGCCTTGGCGATGTCGGGACGCAGCATCAGTCCTTCCGCGTTGGTCGCGGGAATGATCACGCCCTGGGTGCCGTCAAGAGCTTTGCCTTCCGCTTCGAGCATCGCGACGAGAACGTCGTAGTAGCCGGTGATTTTTTCATTTTCACCGCCGATCGGTTCGATGTTGCCGAACTGATCCATCGCTCCCGTCATGGCGATGCCTTGTTTGATCTTCGAGCCGGAGTAGGCGCTCAAAGCGCCGTAGGCCATGGTTTGCGTGGCGGAGTCGCCGTCGATGCCGTTATTGGACTGAGCGAACTCGATGGAGACCTGCGCGGGGATGCTCTTATGACGGGCAAAGATATTCTCAAAGAACCCTTCGATCACGCCCACTGATTTCAGGAAGGACGAACCCGCCGTGTTGGCGGCGGCGTCCCGTGAAACGAGGAGGGGGGCGCCTCGGCGTGCGCTCGCCACATAGGTGATGCGCATCGGAACACCGAACATGCCTCCGACAACAGCCAGGCCGTTGTTCTGGCCTTGCTTCTCGCCGGAGACTTCAATGATCGAGGAGCCGCTGACGTGGCGCTCCTTGAGGTACCGTTTGATGCTTCCCAATTTGCGATTGAAACGGCCATCGATGATGGCGGAGACGTCCGCGCGTGTCACCAAATCGCGCCCGTCATCGCGGGTGTGCTGGGAGGCTTCCTTAAGAACCGCGAGCACAGCGCCGAACTGAGCCGTCAACTTCTTGTTCGAACCGGCCATCTTCGCAGCTTCTTCCAGGACGCGGGCGATGGCGCCTTTATCCAAATTGAGCAGCTTAAACGGAAGATGAGCCGACAACTCAATCTGCTTGCGAAGGAAGCTTAAATAGGCCTTAACCGTATCCTTGGCGATATTAAAGGAGTGTTCAAACTCGGCGACCGCACGGAAAGTCGTGGCAAAAAATTCGTCGTTATGTTCAAGCATCATCTTCATCATGGGAGAAGCGATGAAAATAACCTTCACCAGGTTTTCGCCTTTGGTGTCGATCTTGAAAATCTGGCCTTGGCGCGAGGCCAATCCCATTTCGCCGCCTTCGACGATTTCCGCCTGGCCGCTGCGGATCATGCGCATCAAATAGGGGTAGCTGCCCGAACGCAGGGTTTCCAGCAAATCAGCCACGAGATAACCGCCGCGTGCCTGCAAGTAAGAACCGGCTTTGAGCACCGGTCCGCCGGGTGCTTTGCGTTTGATCGGCGCGGACATGCCGGGAATCATGACCATTTGATTGGCGCCTTCGGCCTCGCCAAAGAGTCCGTGGATGCTATGGTCCTCAGCGTAAACCATCGGCGCGCCCTTGGTTAGGGCGTTATCGGCCAACAGAGAAACATTCACGGTTTCTGAGGGATGCGACATTCCGCGCGAGGCCATCTGCGCCTGCTGCTCGGGACTGGCGACAAACCCGGCATAATTTTTGGTGAGGTGACCCACAAACGATTCCAGCCACTCAATGGTTTGTTTGCGGGATTGGGGCATCGGCGGATCATCGGCATGAATCGCTTCATGTTCGGCGTTGATCTTATTGGAGATTTCATCCTGCATCGCGAGCAGCGGTTGGGCGGCGGCCAAAGCGCGTTTTGCATAATCCGAAAACTGATCCTCATTGGAGACAACGCCTTTAGCCTTCAATTCCTCAAAAACCTTCGGGGTCACCACCGTCGTTTGGCCATGCACCATCACGATGCCGCCGTCTTGCGTGAAGGCGAGCCGGAACGGTCCGATTTTAGACTCCTGCATCTTGGCTTCCAATTCAGCCCAGTATTTTTCCTGATTCTCTTTCCAAGTAACATGGGCTTGGTTGTCGTGAGTGGGCGCCCCGGAAGCGAGTTGAAATACGGGCGCGGTCAGCTGGGAGAAAACCTGCTGGGCGATTTGGGCTTGGACTTCCTCAAGCTTCTTCAACGCGTCCGCCTGCTCCTGCATATCCCTCTGCAAGATCTGCGAGTATTCTTCAAGCAACGGTGCGGATACCTCTCCCAATTCCGCGAAGAGTTCTTCCTGTGAGTAGGGCTTGCCCTTCAAAGCCTCTGCGACCTCTTCCTCGTTAAGAACCTTGCCGTTGAACGTAGGCTCAGCGATAATGTTGTAAGAGACGCCGTCTTCGCCTTTAACGATCCCAATCTGAAAGCCCCACTCGCCCTTCACTTTAATCTTGGCGGTCTTGCGCTTAATTGCTTTATCACGATCGGCCTTGCTGGCGGCAATGCTCCCCATCAACTGCTTCTGCATTTGGGCGAATTTGCCGCTGGAGAAATACTGTTGGAGCATGAGAGGGGCTTCCTTCATGACCGCTTCAATGGCGCCTTTAAACTCTCGTCCTTCGCCGGCCGCCATTTCCAGGATGATCGGATTTTCCGTGTCCTTAAAATTAGTCGCAGAAACAACATCAGTCGGTGTCGGGCGTTTCGCGGCATGCTTCGGCAGCACCTGCCGGATCGCAGTCTTACGCCCTGTTCCGCCCGGACCGGAAACGATCAGGTTGTACTGCTTGCCCCACATCGTCAGACCGAAACGAATCGCTTCCAGGGCGTCATCCTGACCGACAACGCCGTCATAACTATGTTTGGTATCCAAGGCGGTGTCGGGAAGGTAGCCCTCATTAGGCGTCCAACGAACGTCCTTGCCCTTCAGTAGAAATTGATCGGTGTCGATCTTCTCCGCCTTCGGACGGGAAGCCTCCGCCTTCGCCTCTGCCCACTTTCTAAGTGAGGAACCGATCGGACGCCGGGAAAGCCATGCGTAGAAACCGGAAACCTTGGCGGCCTCCTGTTTCGGTGCGCTCGAGCCGTCAAAAATTCCGTTAACACGGCCCCCGCCGAAGGTCTCCAAAGCGGCGCTAAAAGCAAGCATGTCCCTTTTTGCCGCACCCTCGGGCATTTTATTCACAAGCGCCTTAACATCCTGAGCGGACGCGGCACCGCCGAATTCCTGCAAAAGTTTTGCTCCTCCGGGAATTTCCCGAAGCTGGTTGATCACGCTGATCAGCGGATTACGATCGACCGCCTGCAATTGCGCCGGCTGCATGTATTCGGCCTGGGCGGTTTGCATCACCGGGGAAACCTGAGCCGCGGGGGTTTGCGTGGGGGGCAGAGCGATCAGGGCGTCCTGGGGAACAAAGAGATTGGAGACGCCGAGCCCCGGGGAAAGGCTGACACCCAAAACATTGCTGCCGGCAGCACTACCGGCGCCCAGGGAGGAGGCGAATCCGACAGAAATGACAGCCTTGCTGATCGATCCCACCTGGACGCGGGCCCCGACCGGATTGGCAAATGCCGCGCTAGGTCCACCCAGCAGCAGCATCGCGCTTAAAGCGATTGAAATGAGTTTATTCCCCATAGAACTGTTCCCCTGAACTGTTTGAGATAGTCGTCCCCTTCGATACATGCTTAATAGTAAACATTGATTTAGATCAATGAATGGGCCAAAAGGTGTGCAAAAATCGATAAAAGGTCCTATTTCTGCCTGGTCCCTACGGACCCCCCGCGATTTGTTAAAGTACTCCTATGATTCTCTCGATTCTGGTAGCGTTCCACATTCTCGGGTTCGCCCTCTGGCTCGGTGGTTTGTGGGGAACATCCCGGATTATAGAAATGCGGCATGACCTGCCGGGAGTGCCCTCAGAGGCCATGAAAGGGATTGAACACGAGCTTCTTTTTCGGCTGGTCCACCCAGGCATGGGCCTGGCTCTTGGATGCGGAATCGCAATGTTTGCGTGGGCGCCGGCGCATTACCTGAACGAAGGTTGGTTTGTTCTAAAACTCATTCTGGCAGCGCTATTGATCGCAATAACCATTTGGATCATGAAAGCCCAACGAGGGCCCGAGGGGGGCATCTCCCCCAAGAAACTGCGCCTCGCCCGCAACTTCGCGGTAGCCGTCGCCACCCTAGCACTCCTAAACGCCACCGTCCGCCCATTTTAGGGCCGTACGTTGAGTTGTTGAGTTATTCGTATACGAATAACTCAACAACT
>NVTF01000162.1 GCA_002401485.1 Elusimicrobiota bacterium
ATGGATATGCATATCCATGTTCTTAAAGAGTGCGTCATCAATGCCTAAGGACTTCCCTCTTTGTCGGACCACGGTTTTGGCGACGTGAACAGATTGCTCCATGGTTTCCTTAAGATTGCCCGTAATCTCAACCTTCCCGCTTCCATTCGGGAATGCATGTACTTCGATGGGAAGTACGCTGCCGCCGCCGCCGCTCACAGCCAAAGCGCTGGCAACACCCACGCCGTTATGCACCTTTCCATCCCCGTGGACCTTGGGCGGACCAATGAGCGTGTCAATGGACGTCGGCGTGAGCTCAAGGCCCTGCGTCGGAATCCCCGTCTCGATATTGGAAACAATCTTGCGGAAGAGTCCTTCAATCGCGCGGGTGAGGTTTCGAACCCCCGCTTCGCTTGTATAGCTGCGGATCAAATGCATGAGACCGCTTTCTTTAAGAACCGCCTCGTCCTCGGTAAGACCCGTTTCCCCCCGGCCGCGCGCATCGAGATACCGCGTTCCGATCTGTATTTTCTCCGCGTCGGTATAACTGTGGTATTCGATGATTTCCAAACGATCCCGCAGCGGTCCCGGGATACGACTTAGGTCATTGGCCGTCGCGATAAAAATTATCTCGCTTAAATCAAAGGGAAGGTCGAGGTAGTGATCGGTGAAGGCGTTGTTTTGTTCGGGATCTAAAATCTCCAACAACGCCGCCATCGGATCGCCGTTCGCGCTGCCCGCTCCCGACATTTTTTCCAATTCATCCAAAACCATGATCGGGTTCTTCGAATTGACGCGGCGCAGGTGCTCAAGAATAACGCCGGCCTTGGAGCCCTGGAAGGTTCGGCCATGCCCGCGTAATTGGGACTCGGTACTCACGCCACCCAAGGAGATGCGAATATATTCCCGTCCCATCGCTTCCGCGATGCCTTTTGCAATCGATGTTTTTCCCGTCCCCGGAGGGCCTGTGAACAGGAGGATCGCGCCCCTTTTATTTTTCAAGCGTTTGCGCACAGCGAGAAATTCCAGAATACGGTCCTTAACCTGGTCGAGGCCGAAGTGATCCCGGTCGAGAATCTCTCGGGCGCGCACCAAGTCCAGATTGTCCTCGGTGCGCTGATTCCAAGGGAGACTCAGAAGGAACTTGGCCCATTGCAGTACTTTCTGGGTTTCCGGGGTGGGGTTGTTGATCACACCCTCCACTTCTTCAACAGCTTTTTTCTCAACAAGCTCGGGAAGCCCCGCTTTTTTTATGAGCTCCACCATCTCCACCGCCGGGTCCTTACTCTGTTGCTGCTTTCCGTCGCCCGAATTAGTTTCAGACCGTTTTTTCCCAGCCTCGGCCAATTGCTTCACCGTCCTTTTTGTCGCTTCCGCGAGAACTTCCAATTGCTGGATTTTTGAATTCTTTTCGAGTGTCTTATGCTGCCAGGGCAGGCTCACGTTCTTAAAGACAGAATAAATCGCCTCTTTGGGATCAGCATCCCGTATCGCCATGACCGCCTTTCTCGCCGCCGCATTGGTGATGGTGATGATCTTCAAGCCAGCGACAATTTCTTCAATGAGATTCTCGTACGCTTCTTGTTTGGACTGGTCATCAGCGTAGGGTGAAGGAACATCCTCCATCACTCTTACAACGGCAGCGTTATGAACGTCGTTGGAAAATTCTTTTTTTACCTTGCCGATTTTTACGCGCACCACGGACTCAATAAGAACATTTTCGTCATCGATCATTCGGACCGTGGCCAGGGTCCCGGTTTTTGCTTTCCCCGAGATCCCCAATTCGGAAGTAATGATCACATAACCATCATTAACGCCCGTCAGAGCCCGATTAAGAATATCCCCAATAGCAGGCGTGGGCGGGGCGGTGATGTTCGCTTGTATCGACATTCCCGGAAGCTGCAACTGGGTTAACACAATCACGTTGGCCCGGGACGGGTAGTTATGAGAACGCTTTAGCCCGCTTCCAAACGAGTCATCTGCGGCGTTGAGCACCGCCACGGGAGGAGAGGTGAGTGTTGAGCCGGGAAGTTGCCGGCTCGCTTCAAAGAAAGTCCCCAACGAGGCGCCCGCCTTTTGGTAATTTCCCGATTCAATCGATCGCCCGACATGCTCCGTCGTATGCCCTAAAACACGGAGCACCGAGCCAACAGGGGCACGTTTTGCAGGGGAAACAGCGGACCGGGTCAAAACCTTCCGCCCTATAGAAGGAAGGGCTTGGTGTTGAGGAGAAACAGTGATCGCTTCGCGGGTTGCGAGAGGGACTCCCGGCAGCAAGGTCGATGGAAGTGCAAGAGAAGGGGCTGCGAGCATTGAAGAAAAATCGGTTAGACGAATAACAGGCTGCCGCAGGCCTGCGGGGGAGCCGACTCCCGGAACACGGCCCATTTTGCCGGAAACGGCGCGGATCGCCCAAAGTTCGGAGACACTTGTTGAACAAAAAGCAAGGGTAATAAAAACAGAACAAATTTTCTTGAAATTCTTTTTTCCTGGGAGCATGACTGAAGATAGAAGTTCCAAAGAGCCGCCGCGACTATCCTATGACCTATTGGGAAAACTAACCGACCTAGAATTTCATAGGTCTATAAAGGACTTTTGGGCCCAGGCCTGAGGACTGTTGTGATGGAGTACCAATTAAATGCCTCCCCCCTTCTTCCCGTCGGAGATAGGCCGATCGCTCACCCACCCCCCTAAAGGTCGAAAGGCCCAAAGGCCAACGGGTCCAACGATCAAAAACATGGCTCTCTCATTTTTTTGACGACATTATGCACTTGCCCAGGCCCAGAGTTTCCTCTATATAGTGAGAATCACCCGGAGGATTTTTATGCCCGAAATGGATCTTATCACCGCCGTTGTCCGCCGCAGCCGTGCCGATGACACCCTGCAAGCCGCCCTCGATGCGGGCGCCCCGGGCATCACCTACTTTTGGGCGCGGGGCACCGGCGTCAAAGAGGGCTTAGGTTATGCGGGGACCCTCATCGAAGGGGAGAAGCAGGTCCTTTGGGTCGTCACAAACCGGGAAACCACCGAAAAAGTGCTGAAAGCCATTGCCGATGCAGGCAACCTGAGCCTGCCTGGCGAAGGGTTTGCCTACGTGCAAACCGTGACCCGGGCCGTCGGGTTCGTGCCTCCGGAAAAGGCTCAATGACCCCCTAAAAAACGCGACAAAAAGCCTTTTTTTTCGTTGACCCTGATTGCCCGTTCGTCCTACAATGCCTTAGGCCCTTTGGCCCGGAGGTGTTGATGATTCGCTTACTCGCAATCGCCGTTCTTGCCTTACCCCTGCTAACCCAATCCCTTTCCGCCGCTCCCGCCTTATCATTTGAAGCCGCGTTGAGCTCGATTCGCAGCACGGTACGAGAGACTCAAAAAAAGCAGATTCAAGCGAAAGACGCGTCACAGGCCTCTTCCATTCGACGCGTCTCCAACGACCTGAGTCGTTACCGCTGGGATCTCCAGGACGCGCAGCGCAAGATTAAGGATATCAGCCGTAGAGCCAAACAACTGGCCAACGACCGAAACCGTGACCCGAATCACCAGGATCCCTTCCTCAGAAACGACATCCGGCGCCTCTTATGGGACCTGCGCGATCTTAATCGCGATCTGAACCGGGCTTCTCAGACCGTCAGCCAGCTTCTTCGCACCGCCAAGAAGTCACCGGAATCGGTTTCCCCCGCTCAAAGCCTCGTCAGCAATACCCGTTGGCTGAAAAGCGATGCGGGCTGGATGGAAAGCGACGCCCGCTGGCTGCGCTCGGACCTGCGCCGCGCCGGTTTTACGTTTGAAGGATGGGATATCGAACGCGAGGTCGATGTCATCGACCGCAAAACCCGTGACCTTGAACGCGACTCCCGGTCGCTTCAAACCAAGGTCCGATAACGCGTGACCCGTCGAAGCGGACTCTGGACTGCCCTCTTGCTCGCTACCGCACTCGCTGCGGGCGCGGGGCAGGAGGACCTGCAGGGTCTCTTCGATGGGACGGGAACAAAAATCGATCTAAAGGCGCTGCTCGCGCAAACTAAAAATTCCGTTCCAAAGATCGATCACGTGATCGGGTTTGAAGACCGCTATTGGGTCGAGGTCACTGCCTCGGGAAAAAATGAACGCACGCGGCTCGCCGACACTGGCATGTCGATCGACGGCGTTAACGGCGGAGTGGTCAGCGGAACTGCGGACTCCGAAATTCTGGGAATCATCCAAAAAGCCGGCTTCACGGTTGTTCGTGCCACGCGTTTAAGCAGCTTCAGCCCGGACGACTTCCCGCCGGCCGACGGCACCTACCACAATTACGAAGAGGTGCAGAGCGCTCTGCAAACCGCACAAGGAGCCGCTCCCGAATACGCAACTCTCTTCTCCATGGGAAAAAGCGTCGAAGGGCGCGACCTCACCGGCATTCGTTTCTATAAGGATGACGGCAAGGAGAAGCCTGGCATTTTGTTTGTCGGAACCCATCATGCCCGCGAACATCTCTCCACGGAAGTCCCCTTGCTGCTGTCGCAGTGGCTCGCGGAAAATCGCGACCGTGAGGATGTCCGAGAACTTCTTGAGACCCGCGATATCTACATCGTTCCGCTGGTGAACCCCGACGGCATGGAGTTCGACATCGCCACCGGCCGGTACCGCTGGCATCGCAAAAACATGACCCGCAATTCCAATGGCTCAGTCGGCGTCGACTTAAACCGCAACTACGCCTGGGGCTGGGGCGGCCGCGGCTCATCGGCCAACCCGGGATCAGACACCTATCACGGACCGTCCGCCTTCTCCGAGCCCGAAACACAAGCGGTTCGCGATTTCATCGAAAGCCATCCCAATATTAAGATCATGCTGAGCTACCACACCTTCAGCGAACTCGTGCTCTACCCGTGGGGCGGTTCCGACGAACCTATCGCCGATGGGCGCGCACTCGGCGCCTTCAAGGTCATGGCTGAAAAAATGGGCGGCATGACCGGCTACCGCCCGATGCAGTCCTCAGAGCTTTATGTTGCCACCGGCGACACCTGCGACTGGGCCTGGGGAGCCAAAGGTATTTTCTGCTTTACGTTTGAACTAACCCCGCGCTCGCAGTGGCAGGGCGGCTTTTACCCCGGAGCCGGAGCGATTCAAGGCACCTTCGCCAAGAACATCGACCCCGCTTTGTATCTAATCGATCTCGCCGATGATCCCTACCGCGCAGGAAGCGGCCGGGTTGCCTCGGCGCCCAAACCCACCACCACCCAAACAGGAGACAACCCCATATGACCCGGATCCTCGTTCTAGCCTTATTATTACCCTGCGCCGCCTTCGCCGCGCCGGACTTTCAGATTGAAAAAATCAAAAGCCTCACCCTTGCGGCGCAGCACGTCGGAGAAGACAGCCGTGACCAAGCCCTCGCTGCGCTCTACAACCGGCTCTTCGCGCTTCAGGATTTAAAACGCGACGCCGAAATTGGAATCGAAATCGCCGAACTCCGTATCGACGATGCCGTTCTCGAGTACAAGCGTTTTAACCGTTGGATGGATAAAGAAAAACTTAAGGAAGTTTCTCAGGATCCCCAACATCGGGACTACCCCAATATCACCGAAAAAACAAAACTCGCACTGGTCGGCGCCGTTCGCAGCGCTTTGCGTGAGCAAAAAATTTCGTCTCTTAAAATCGCACGCTACGACCAAGACATCACCGCGACTGAACGCATGATCGAAAAACATTTAGCCTCACGAGGTGGAAACTCATGAAAACTATTATCTTTGCCGCTGCCGTACTGATTGCCGCACCCACCTTCGCGACAGACTTTGAGAATTTTAAAGTCGATTCGAGCGCGATCGAAGGGTCGCAATACCTTGCCGCGGATGCGGAACTTCCCGGCCACATTAAGTTCGAGGAGCCCATTTTTGAAAAACCGAAATTCGGGCCTTTTTCCGTTGGCGTTGGAAAAGATCTCGGTGGATTTGTTCTCGCCGATCGACTCGATTCTCATTCCGATATGTTCACACGAAAGCTCGGATCAAAGGTTTGGGATTTGAGCGTCGCCGGTGATTCGAAGTTTGAGATCTCCTATCTGCGTCTCACGCGCGAAGACGAAACCCAGCTGCACAAGATCAAAAACGTTAAGGAGCTGCGCGGCAAAGGCATCAACATCCAGATCGATGACAATACCTCTTACAACATCAAGGTTTCGGTGAATATCTTCTCGCCGACCCGCGGCAGCAAACTTAAGATTACGGCAATTAACGGCACCAAGGGCCCGAGTCACAAGATTAAAACCGGTGCCATTCTCGACCGGATTGAAGAAAAGTCCTTCATCTTCAAAACCGCCGGGAAAGAGTACTGGACGCTCTACGGGACCGACGTGGACCCGGAGACCAATTGGTTCACCGACACCAAGTCCTTTCTCGTGATTCAAGAGAATGGTCTCAGCACCAAGGCGTATCCGATCCCGGAGTCGAAGCTGCCGGTCGGCGAAGCGGTCTCGGTGGCGCTTGGAGACGCGAAGGTTGTGATCCGCCGCAATCTGGTGCGCGAATTTCCCTACCGGACCGCATCGGGCGCGCTGCTCGATTCCGGCGATTATTGCGCCGCCCTCGACCGGGGAATGCGCGACGGCACACTGGATGATTTGGTGGCGCGGCGCACAGCAATGCGCGCAAAAGGGCGGCTTTACGGCATCGGCTATGCCGCCGTGGTCGAGCCGAGCATTTCCAATATGGGCTACATCACCACCCTGCTGACGCCCGAAGCGCGCGCGGCGGCGGGGCCCAAAAACGGTGCTGCCGCGACCGCGAC
>NVTF01000163.1 GCA_002401485.1 Elusimicrobiota bacterium
AACGCCGGCTGCGCCGTAGAAGGCTTCGTTGATGAACGCCGCCTAGAATCCTGGCGCAAACTCCAAAAAGAAGTCTCGGTTCAATCGAAGAAGAAAGATACCGCAGCTCAACGCGCGGAAGCAATGAAGTTTCGAAAAGAAATCGATGACGCAACGGAAGTGCGCCGCCGCCGCGAAGGTCCGTAGGAAATAATCCTTTTTTTTCCTGTTAAATTTACTGGTTGCGCCAAATAAGATCTCCGGCTACGCTCTGCCAACGCCTACGAGGGGGAACTACACCAGGCCATGACAGCAGAAATTGCCGTGATGAATAAAACCGCTGTTGCACTTGCCGCAGACAGCGCCATTACGATCAACAACAGATCAGGACCTAAAATCTATAATTCAGCCAATAAGCTCTTTGCTCTTTCAAAATACCGCCCTGTTGGCGCCATGGTGTACAGTTCGGCATCGCTCGCGGGAGTACCCTGGGAGACAATAATCAAGATTTATCGTCTAGATCTTGGGGAAAAATCATTTAAAACAATTAACGAATACGCCCACGACTTTTTGAAATATTTGGATAAATCAAAGAACCTCTTTCCAGCGCGACAGCAAGAAATCTACGCATCATCTGTTTTTGGATCAGTTCTAAAAACCATCACCAGAGACATCGAATCGATGGTTGATAAGCATTTCGCTTCCGGGAAAACACTCAAAAAATCTGATGTTGTTAAAATAATAACATCGAGCCTATCAAAGGAGTTTAAAGAGTGGTCTAACGCTCCTTATTGCGAGGGCATAAATAAGAAATTCCAAAATTCAATCAAGAAAAAATACAAGAAACAGTTTGAGAAGTTAATTCCACAGATATTGGAGAAGCTTCCTCTTTCGGCAATCCATAAAAAAACACTGCTAGAAATCGCTGCCATGTCGCTTTCAAGAAGCCTTAACGCGGGAAGTTCTTCAGGGGTGGTTATAGCAGGATTTGGACAAAATCAAATTTTCCCAGCACTGCACGCCTGCACTATTCGCGGGGTGATCAACGATAAGCTCATATTCTGTAATGTTGACAAGAACGAAGTCGCGTTCGACAATTCGTCCATCATCATGCCCTTTGCTCAGAGGGAAATGGTTTCCATGTTTGTCGAAGGCGTTGAACCCGAATACAACGACTTCGTGAGCGCTTATCAGAATAAGATTCTTCGTGATTTCCCGCAACTTATCGTTAACCAACTTAGTGGCCACATACCTGCTAACGCCGTAAATAAATTAAAAAAACAACTTGATAAGGCCAGCGGCCAAATTCTAAAGAAACTCAATGCCGATTTATCGGGATATCGAAGGACTTATCATATCGGGCCCCTGCTTGATGCAGTATCCGTTCTCCCAAAGGATGAACTCGCCGCCATGGCCGAATCTCTCGTTAACCTAACCTCATTCAAGCGGCGAGTTTCATTAGAGGCGGAAACTGTTGGAGGTCCAATCGATGTCGCTGTAATTTCTAAAGGTGACGGATTTATCTGGATATCGAGAAAACACTATTTTGATCCCAAATTTAACCCGCAATTTGTTAATAATTACACACGTAATGAATAAAACCAATGCAAAAAACTAGAAACGAAAATAAAGCTTCTTCAACAGAAATGAAGTCTACTGCGGAGTTTGTCGCCAAATATCTGCCGAAAGGTCACAAGCTTAAATTAAAGAGAAATCCAGATATTCTTGGCGAAAACTGTGCTTCTAAATCGCTGGACGATCTAGACAACATTATCCACCTGGATTAGGATTACCGTTTCAGCAATAAAAAAGAGCCTCCCGATTGGGAGGCTCTTTTTTTTGATCAGGGAAAATCTTTTAGAGATCCGTCTCCGGCACATGAATCGACGCTTGGCCTTTGCGTTTGCGGTATTTGGCGATCTTCAAGCGGACCCGTGCGCGTTTTAGGGCGGACTGGGCGTCTGCCAGGGTGATGCCTTTACCGGTGCGTTCTTCGGACTTTGCGCGTTCCAGGGATTGGGCGGCGCGTTCTTCATCGATCTCGTCTGCCATTTCCGCGGTTTCGGCGAAAATGGAGATTGTGTTATTGAGGACTTCGGCGAAACCGCCGGAGATCGCGTAACTCTTCATGGTTCCACTCGCGGTGACTCGGATTTCCCCGGCATCCAACTGAGCCATGAACGGCTCGTGGCCCAATAACACGCCCATTTCTCCATCGAGAGCCGGCAAAACGACGCTCTCCGCGGAGGTTTCGAGCGCCACCTTTTCAGGGGTGACCATTTTAAGCGTTAGAGAATTTGCCATGACTGAAGCCTAGTGTTCCTCTTCGAGTTTTTTAGCCTTTTCGATCGCTTCTTCAATGCCGCCGACCATGTAGAACGCCTGCTCGGGCAAGTGATCGTATTCACCGGCGACGATCGCCTTGAAGGCTTTGATCGTGTCGGGCAGCTTCACATAAACGCCCGGGAAACCCGTGAACTGCTCGGCAACGTGAAACGGCTGCGACAGGAATTTCTGAATCTTACGCGCCCGTTGAACGGTCGCTTTATCCTCATCAGAAAGTTCATCCAGACCCAAAATCGCGATGATGTCCTGAAGATCCTTGTAGCGCTGAAGAACCTGCTGCACCGAACGCGCAACGTTGTAATGCTCTTCACCCACGATCAGCGGATCCAAAATACGGGACGTCGAATCGAGCGGATCGACAGCCGGGTAAATCCCAAGCTCGGCGATCGAGCGGTTCAACACCGTGGTGGCGTCCAAGTGAGTAAAGGTTGTCGCAACGCCCGGATCGGTCAAGTCGTCGGCCGGGACGTAGACAGCCTGAATCGAGGTAATCGAACCGGACTTCGTCGACGTGATGCGTTCCTGCAAGGTACCGACCTCGGTAGTCAGCGTGGGCTGATAACCAACCGCGGAAGGCATACGGCCGAGAAGTGCGGACACTTCACAACCCGCAAGAACGAAGCGGAATACATTGTCGATGAAGAGAAGAACGTCCTGTCCCTTCTGATCGCGGAAATATTCGGCCTGCGTAAGCGCGGTAAGCGCAACGCGGGCACGTGATCCGGGAGGTTCGTTCATCTGACCGTAGGTCAAAACGGTTTTGGAAAGCACGGAGCTGCCGTCGGACAATTTGGCTTCCTGCATTTCCAGCCAAAGGTCGTTGCCCTCACGGCTGCGTTCGCCGACTCCGCCAAACACCGAAACACCGCCGTGCTGCTTGGCGACGTTGTTGATGAGTTCCATGATGATGACGGTTTTTCCGACACCCGCGCCGCCGAAAAGGCCGACCTTACCGCCCTTCATGTAGGGCTCAAGAAGATCGATAACCTTAATACCCGTCTCGAAGATCTGGGTATCGGTGACCTGATCCTCAAACTTCGGTGCATCACGATGGATCGGCAAATACGCGTCGGCCTCAATAGGGCCGCGCTCGTCCTTGGGATCGCCAAGCACGTCAATCAAGCGCCCCAGAACCTTCTCTCCGACAGGGACCATGATCGGGGCTCCCGTATCTTCAACAACCATGCCGCGGCGCATGCCTTCGGTCGGGCCGAGAACAAGCGCACGGATGGTGTTGTCGCCGAGATGCTGGGCGACCTCGCCCGTGATGACTGTGTCCTCGCCTTTGTCGCTGGCCATCTTGATCTTGATCGCGTTATAGATGGTGGGCAGCTTGCCGGACGGAAATTCCACGTCGATGACGGGTCCGACCACCTGACTTAGTTTACCGATATTCTTCATTGGTCCCTCTTCCATTATTTCAAAGTCTAAAATTAGTTTGCGCTTGGACGCGGAGCACGCATCGCAATAAAGTGAAACCGCACTCCATAACGGGTCATTCCGCCTTGGTCCGAAGGCCTGATGTGACGGATCTCCCCGCGTATTTCGAGCGGCGTATCCATCTTTAAGTACAACGACTGCCCTTCTTCGAGCACCGCGTCACTTTCAAAAGTCATTCCGGAATCAGATAAATCCGAGATCGCCCCACGGCAGACCTCGCCCGCACTCGTACGGATATCCATCGTGATCCCCACAGGCACCCGTGTGTGCCGACGTTCGTTATTCATTACACTCACGCTTCCAATGCCTCCGCACCACCGACAATTTCCATCAGTTCGTTGGTGATGATTCCCTGGCGCAGACGGTTCATCGCAAGCGTCAGCCCATCGAGCAACTCTCCGGCATTTTTTGAAGCCGAATCCATCGCATTCATCCGGGCGGCGAGTTCAGCCGCCTGGGATTCCAACAGGAACCGGAAAAGCTGCGCCTTAATATCACGCGGCAAAAGCACCGACAGAAGATCCTCACGACTCGGTTCAAAATGAAAACCAAAGGAATTGATCGACTCCCCTTCCTTGAGCTCGGGAATCGGAATCGGCAGCAATTGCTTCTGGATGAGAACCTGCGAAACTGCGGACTTAAATTCCGTGTAGATCACCGTGACTCGGTCGATCTCCCCTTTTTCAAACCCAGCCAGTACAGGCTCAGCCAAAAGCTCCGCATGTTTAAATCCGATCTTGGGAAAAACGTTCACGAGCTCCACGAGGCGGTCCAACTGCACGTCGCGCAGGCGGTTGATCAAATCCCGCCCCTTGCGGCCGACAATCGCAACCATCAACTTCTTGCCTTGGCGCGCTTGAATCCACGCAATCGCAGCGCGCAAAATGTTCGCGTTAAAAGACCCGCACAAGCCTTTGTCAGCGGTCACCAGGATAAGGCATTCTTTCGCGTCGCCGCGATCTTCAAAATAGGGATGAATCGATACTTCCCGGCCGGCTTCCCGCTCGGCGAGAACCTCAAGTTTTACGAGATCCTCCACAACCTTATCCATCTGAACCGCGAAAGGACGAGAGTTAAGAATCGCCATCTGGGCTTTGCGCATACGCGCCGCGGCAACCATCTTCATAGCCTTGGTGATCTGCTGCGTAGCCTTCACCGATTTTATTTTTATGCGAATTTCTTTTACCGAAGCCATGAATGTCCTCTATTGGGCGCCGACCGGCTCGGGCGTGGCCCCGAAATAGTCGCGTATGCCGTCCGCTGATGAAAATTTAGCCGTGAACCCAAGAGCCTTAGTGGCGGCGGTTGGATCGCCTTGGGTTTCGTTCTGATAAAACGAATAGGGGTTGTCAAAATAATCAGGCTCAAAAGAAGTGCCGAGAACCTTGTTGAGCTCTGAAATAACCGCGTTGAAATCGGTGGTCTTTCCGGTGCAGACGTTGTAGACGCCTGAAGAGTCTGCCTCAACAGCGGCGAGGTTGGCGGAGACAACATCCTTCACGTAAATAAAATCTCGGAATTGTTCCCCGTACTTAAACACGCGCGGCCGTTTGCCCGCCTTCATTTGATCATAGAGCTGCATGATCATACTGGAGGCATGACCCTTAAAACTCTCCCGAGGGCCGTACACATTGAAATAGCGCAGCCCTACAAGCGCGAGGCCCGGCTCCTCATGGTGAAACTCTCGAGCGGTCGCCTCCATCACCTTCTTGGAGAACCCGTAGACATTCATCGGTTCCGTGTCGTCGGTTTCCTTCATCGGGGTTTTTCCCGCACCGTAGGTCCCCGCCGAGGACGCATAAACGACACGTTTTATCCCGGACTCGACAGCGAAGTTAAGAACATTTCGAAAGGCCTCGACGTTCACTTCCATCATTCGCTTCTGATCCGTGACCGTCGTGTCGGTAATAGCCGCCTGGTGAAAAACCGCGTCCACCGCGCCGACCTTGCCCTTCCAGGCATCCGCATCAAAAAGGTCCGCCGCAATCACATCGCCGTCAAAATCAACAAGATTTTCAAAATGGCCCGTGGAAAAATCATCCACAATAATAACACCGACGCCCTTGGACCGCAGCTCCATCGCCAGGTTCGAACCGATAAACCCGGCACCACCCGTCACGAGTACACGATCGAGTTTCTGCTTCACCGACGGCCCCCAGCCATCCTGCGCTGGCGAAACATTTCTGCGGACACACCGCCAACAAGCGCTAATTCACTCATTTGGGAAATAAGTTTGGACGAAGCCCTTTCCATGCCTTTAGGAAAATAATTTCCGCTATTGATCGTCACCATCTGGAGCATCACCAGTTTTTCCCAAGCCGTGATCACCCCGGCGGCAACAAAGCGTTCTTTGGAAAACTTCAAAAATCGCTTCATCGATGAATGGTCAGCCTGAAGGAGACTCGCAAACGCCAGAGCTGATTTTCGCGGCTGGACAAACCCAAAGAGGCCTGCAAGGCGCTCCGCACGAATCGCCGACAAGGACTCGACCAGCACGGGATGAAGCGGCGCGTTCTTCACAACCCCCGGCTCCTCCAAACGATTAACGTCATGCGCAAACCCACGGGAGGTTCCCGCGACCAGGCATGCCGCCAATACCATGAAGAATAGAGTCCGACTCATGGGTGTCACGCGGTGGCCTTAAACCCCTGTTTAAACTCTTTAATGCCTTCGTTGAGTCCCGTTACGACATCATCGCTCAACTTTCCTTCGTCGGCGATTTTCTTGACGAGATCCGCTTTCCGCGTCGTAAAGAACTCAATCAACTCCGTCTCGCAGCGAAGAATATCCACAACGGGAATATCGTCGAGATGACCGTTGGCGCCCGCATAAATCGAGATGATCTGGTGCTCAACCTTAATCGGCTTGTACTGACCCTGCTTGAGCAGTTCAACCATGCGTTTGCCTCGTGCGAGCTGAGCTTGAGAGGCCTTATCGAGGTCGGACCC
>NVTF01000164.1 GCA_002401485.1 Elusimicrobiota bacterium
GTAGAGCCGGAACTCATTCATGAATTGGGCTGCAAATTGGAGCATGGCCTGCAGGAGACGGTGGTGGACAGCATCTGCACCTTGCTGGGGCATCCGGATTCCTGCGCGCACGGGAGTGTGATTCCTTCCGGACGCTGCTGTGAGAAGAAGAGTTCGCGCTTGCGCCAACTTGTGATGTCTTTGGCGGATTGTGATCCCGGAGAAGAAGGCGTGGTGGCATTTGTGCGCAGTCAGGATGGTAGCATCATGGATAAACTTTCGGCGATGGGGGTTTTCCCCGGAGTCAATATTCGTTTGATTCGCAGCAAACCGGCGTTCCTCTTTACGATGGGTGAGAGCCAGTTTGCGATTGATAAATTTTTGGCCGAGCATATTTATCTGCGCGGTGTTACGTCGGATACCATTGCTTAGAAAACTGGAACCTTTCTTGGGGAGGGATATGATGATGCAAAAGCCTAACAGGCCGAGTGCCCCGGACAGTCGCCGCGTTACCGCGGCGCCGCGTGAACGAGCGATTCAGATTTTAACCAGCCATCTGGCCGGCCATGGATTGCGTATGACCTCGCAGCGGGAGACCGTGCTGGACTACATGCTGGACAGTGAGGCTCACGGGAGCATGGAAGAAATTTCCGCGGACCTTCGCAAAAGAGGCGTCGGACGCGCGACGGTCTTTCGGACGGTCAAGTTGTTAGAGGAATGCCATCTCATTAGCAGGGTGTCGGGTGCGGATGGCACCTCACGCTACGAAACAACCTTCGAACGCCCGCATCACGATCATTTGATTTGCATCGACTGCGGCGGGTTTCAGGAAGTTTCTTGGCCGGAAGTGGAACGCATACAAAGCCGGACCTGCCGCGAGATGAGGTTTCAGCCCCTCTGGCATCGGCATGAGATTTTCGGGCGCTGTGAGCGCTGCTCAAGCGGAAGCCGCAGCAAGAAGCACTAATCTCTCGTCGAGAAAGCCCGGTTTTCCGTGCTGCCTTCCTGTCTCCAAACAATTTCACCTCAATAAATTTTATTTTACTGCGAATGCAGTCCTCCCCCATGATGGCGAAGCGTTCCGTGAGAAGCGCTCATGCCGTAATTTCATCCCTCCCGTCGGGCGTGATTACCACTAAGCAATAGCAAGCTCTAGTGTGTGTCATTAATATAAGAATAGTGCCTTTGGGCCCAGTTTGTAAGTATTGTAACTAGCGGGGTTGACATATTCGATTGTTAGTTTGTATTTTTTATTGAGATTGATATTCAGATTCAGAGGCTTGTGGTTGGCGGACTCTAATCTACTAACGTGAAAGGAGAAGGAATGACTTCAAGGAACATCTTGGCCGCGGCACTGTTAAGCTTTGCGGTTATAACGACAGCACGTCCGGCACATGCCGACAGGTTGGACGATCTTGGGCAAAAGATCGATGCACTGACAAATGAGATGGAACGGTTGAAATTAGGCGAGGCTGCTGAGCCGGAACTCATATCTATTGAGGGTTTTGCGCCGGCTGCGTCCAAGGTCTACCAGAAGGGCAACAAACAAGTCTCTGTCGGCGGATACGGCGAGATGATCTACGAGAGCTTCGATCAGGTGAAGCAAAACGGAGATCGATCCAATAAGAAGGATAAGATCGATTTCCTGCGCGCCATCCTCTACGTCGGCTACAAGTACAACGATTGGATCACGTTAAACTCCGAGATCGAGTTTGAACACGCTACCTCAGGTAAGAACGGTGAAGTCGGCCTCGAGATGCTCACACTCGACCTCAAGCCTTGGGATTTCCTTGGCTTTCGCACCGGTCTGCTTCTCGTGCCGATGGGTTTGACCAACGAGTTTCACGAGCCGACGACGTTTCACGGAGTGAAGCGCCCGAACACCGAGTCCAAGATCATTCCGACAACATGGCGTTCCAACGGTATCGGTATTTTCGGAAAGATCGGCCCCGTTCGGTATAAGTCGTACGCGGTGGCGAGTCTTCAGGCTATTGCCAACAACGGCAACTCGAAGGTTTCCGGTTTTACTTCCGGAGGATTTCGCGGTGGTCGTACGAAGGGTTCCAAGAGTATTGCCAACAGCTGGGCATGGGTGACGCGTCTGGATGTCTCGCCGGTTGAAGGCACCCTTGTGGGTACCTCGCTCTACACCGGCCGGGTGGATCAGCGTGCGAGCAATGCTCCTGTATCGTTGACCATGTGGGACTTCCACGGAAAAGCGGAATACAAAGGCTTAGAAGTTAAGGCTCTGTATGTGTTTACTCGACTTAGCAATGTCGCCTCGTTGAACGCGGCACAAGCGAAGCAGGGTGTCGACACCAGCGGCAACAAGTCGATTGGTGAAAGCACCTTCGGTGGATACGCCGAAGTCGCCTACGACGTTTTCCGCTGGCTGCCCAACGCCAACGGTCATCGCCTCTCACCGTTCTTTCGGTATGAGCGTTATGACACGCAGAACACGGTTCCGGACAACCTCACGGTTAATCCGGCGAACAGTCACACCGAATACACCCTCGGCGTTACGTACAAGCCGATTTCGTCGGTGGTATTCAAATTCGACCACCAGTTCCTGCACAACCAGGCGAACACCGGAGTTGGCCAGACAAACTTAGGATTCGGCTACATCTTCTAAGTACGTTCGTTGCAGTACCCCGCCTAAGCTGTAGATTAGAGCGGACCGTCTAATGAAGGGGTGACCTCTGCGTCTAAGGAGGGGTCACCCCTTCCCCTGTCTTTTTAAGGGCAAGAAAGGAAGGGACTGATGTCGATGCAAACGCGGACGGATTTTATTTTGAATCCCCCGGACCCGAATTGGCGTTAACCGGGGGGTCAAAATAAATCCGTCCGCGTTTCCATCTGATCCGTGTAGTTTCTTGCCGTTAAAAATTCAGGTGCTATTTTTTTAGGAGAGGGCCCAAAGCCCCCCCGCGGGGGGCGCGGGAGAGGGGGGGGAGCAATCGCCGTGGCAAAACCCTGGGAGCGCCCTACGCGGGGTCTGTACAAGGTTAGACCCCAAAGCCGGGGCTATTGTGCTACCCGGGGAGATAGCAGAATTTTCGCCGGGGTTATTGTGCTACCCGGGGAGATAGCAGAATTTTCGCCGGGGTTATTGTGCTATCCGGGGAGATAGCAGACGGAGCCTAGGTTAGGAAAATTCTTCGGGATAATTACCTTGCACCTGACCCGGCCCCCTTTCCGGCCCGCTTTTTGATTTTGAGTCTCAGGAACGGGTTGGGGGTTAGGCCTTAGAGTGTGCGGATTGCGGTGCCAGGCTGGGTGGGGGGGAAGTCTTCTCAGTAGTCGGGGGTACCGCAGCGGGCACTACAGTAGCGGATTCATCGGCAGCGACTTTCTCATCCGAAACACGGCCGAAGGAAATTTTATTCCAGGCGCGTTCGTGGGCGTAGAAGAGAAGAAGTTTCACGACAACCTCGAGCAGGCCGATGGTGACGGCGATTTTTACTTCGCCGGTGAAGGAATATACCAGGAGTATGGTGGCGATGCTCGCCACGACGCGCCAGGATCCTGCTTTGGCGATGGAACGTCCTGAACTTTCTTGAATCATTGGATCAAACTCTCAAAAACTTTAACGGACGAGTACGTCCGTGGGCAGTGATAATAGGTGCGTCCAGATCTGTTCTTTATGGTCGGTGAAGGTCAGTTTTAATACAGGGCGGTGGTGCGGCCGTTCCAATACCTTGCCCTTAAATCGAATCGCGACGCGCCTTCCGGGCGGAACGTCGATGGGGAGTTCACAATCGAAAAGGGCCGAGGCGGCTTCGGGGCTGTCGGCAAGGGCGATATTTCCATCCGGCTTGGCGCTTTTTTTAACTTTTCCTGTTGGGACTTCTTTGTGCGTGTCGATGAGCTCGCACTGAACCTTGGACAAGGTGTTGGGCGACCGGCTGTAATTGGTCGCCAGGATCGATCCGATGAAATAACCGGGATCCAGCGCTTTTCCGCCTTTTGAGCAATAGGCGCGGCCGCGCAGGCGGATTTTCGCCTTTTTTCGCCACTTGAACCAGCCGATGGCGGCCCCGCTTTTAGCGGCCCAGGCTGAGAGAAAAAGGGTTGTGATTGGTTCCATATCGGCTCCCAATATACAGTATCAAATGCAAGGTTGTCGTCGGTAGATTAGTTTCTGAACCGTTTTCCGTGTTTACGCCGGCGCTTCTTTTTTTCGGCGATGCTTTCTTCCATTGTGCCGTTTACGGCGTAGGCTTCGATCACCTCTGCGTAGGTATGAATCGCACCTACGAGGTCCCGTACTAGCTCCCCGCCGGTTTTATTGGCAATTTCAGCCACAGTTCCCCGTATTTCTTCCAATTCTTCCGAAAAAGGCTTAATGTTAAAGTGTTTTGGCTCAATGCCGCTCCCCGCAGGAGTGCCGCAGGAGGGGCATTTCTTGGACCCGATCTTGAATAATACCGCACAACGGGCGCAAATATCGGTCCCACAGCGTTCTTTGAACACGTTTTTTCGTTCCGCGACGTCAAAAACGACGCTTTCAGCCGTGTCTTTATCGAGACCGCTGGCCTTGCACAGGCGTAAAAGCAGGAGTTTTTGCCGCGGCAAAATCCCGTGCGCGTGGGAGATCAGCAGCGAAAAGGCATACGGCAAGGCCTTTAGCGGCGAGCCGGAGAAATACCGCAGCTCGCGAAACGCCCGGTGGTCCGAATAGGGCTCCTTCAAATATTCTTTTAGTTTCGTCACGGCATTTTTGTGGAGCGGCAGGCGTTTGAGAAGCGCCTCCAAGGATTTTTGTTTGGCCGCAGTCATCTGGTCGTCCGCCCACGCGCCGGCAAACGCGAGCCCGGCCTGCAGCGCCGCGAGGTCCTTGATTTCAGAGGTTTTTTCCGCGTTGTGCCGGCCGTTGCGCAGAATTCGAAATACAGCATCATCGAGATCCTCGGGCGGGAGGAAGTCGGACCGTTTATTTTCAAGCACGCAACGCACATAGAAGTGGCTCTCGGCAAAAAGATTCAGGCAGCGGATGCGTTTGGGAAGATAGGGATGGGTTTGAAGCATCTCGCTCCATTTCCCGTAGGTTTTCGAGGCCTGTTCGCCTTGGGCGCAGAATTCCTCGAGGTCGATGCGGTCGGCGAGTTCGCGTGAGCAGCAGCCGAGTAAAAGAAGGGCGCGGCGGGCGGCATGCAAATCCTGAACGCAGGTCAGGCCCGCGCGGTCGCAGGTAATTTCCGAACGGCGAAACCACGCCTTAAGCGCGATTTGCAGGGGATACACGAGCACACTCACGGGCACGAGGCGCCGCCCGAAAAACATCCCCATATAACTAAGGAACATCGCGACGGTTGCGTAGAGTGCGTGTTGGGACTTGATGTGCCCCATCTCGTGGCCGAGGATGAACATCAGTTCCTTCTCGGTGGCCGACTGCAGCAGCGGTCGCGTGATCGCGATGAAGGCGTCGTCCTGTCCCGAACCCATGGTGAAGGCGTTGATAATGGGTTGTTCGATAATAAAAACAGGCGGGGGGGAAATGTCCAACACTTCGGCGGCTTTCAGACGGAGGCTGTTGATTTCGGGAAATTGTTTTGCTGAAACCTGGACGGCGGTGCCGAGGAATCCGGCCTTGTGGAATTCCAGCCAGAAGGTGACCCATTTTTGGCAAAGGGTTCCCGCTCCCGGCAGCATGCGCATGGTCGCGAGCGCCTCACGGTCGCCGGCGTATTCATATTCGTTGGCGCGCAGGGCATTAAGCGTTTTCAGGCCTTTGAGAAATTTCAGATCACTTTTCTTTTTCATTTAGCCTCCGATGCGGCCAACCCGAAAAGGATAATGGTCGGGAGGTGTTCCGTCAAGCCGGGGCCATGGCGGGGCGGCGGCAAGAATATAAAATTCCCCGCGCTGCCTGGGAGAAGGCAGATGATACGGCGTCATGATCTATCCGCCATTTTGAGGACAATAATGAATGCGGCAACATCAGTCTCAAGAAGATTCAAATGTTTGAATTTTCAGGGCTGGGGCCTTTTTATTCAGTCAGGCCGAAAATTGCATTTTAGTTCAAATTTCCAACAATAAGTTGCTCCCGGGCCTTGCAGTATTCTAATGTTACGCTCAAGCTATTTCAGATTGAGTCTCAATTTGTTGTGCTTTATAATTAAAGTAATTTATTTATTAAATCTGATTATAGAGAGAGGCAGGGCTGCGCTCTGTGTGAATAAGGACGGGGCCTCTGCAATTCGTATCGAATTCTGCAGAGAATTTTAGGGAACGCGCTATGGCCGATAAGAAGAAGGATTCAAAAAAAGATTCGAAAGGTAAATCCCGAAGATCACTGCATAGGGGACTCGAAAATTTTATTGATGACGATCTCATTCACGGCAAGAAAAAAGAAGGGAAAGGCGCGGAGCCCTCAAAAAAATCCCACGCCGCCGCCAAGTTTGTTTCTTCTTCGCCCGACGCAAAAGTTGAGCCGAAGGCTAACGCAAAGCCTGAAGTTAAGCCCGCAACGAAACCGGAAGCAAAACCCGACCTAAAAGAGAAAGCACCTTCTCATGGGGACCAGGCAGATACGGTCGATGAAAGTGTGCAAACCCACAAAAAATCGCTGAGGGACGCGGCGGGCAAGGTGGCCGGGTCGACGGCCGGTCTCATGAAGGGCACGGCGAAAGGCATGGGGTCGTTAGCCTCGGCGACCTACCGGGGTATGGCGGGTGCCCTTGGAAAAATCGGCAACGCGGTGCAGC
>NVTF01000165.1 GCA_002401485.1 Elusimicrobiota bacterium
CTCCTAAATACTGCGTGGGGGGATTGTATCGTTCCTCCATAAGCGCCGGGTAGGTCGAAGGTCCCGTGTCGGGGGCGGGAAAGGGCCTAGAGCCCTAAGTAAGGAAGGATTATTTTTGCGATTTTCGCGATATTGCGGGCGTCGTCAATCCCGCGGTGGTGCTGCCCTGATAACGGAATGTTTAGAATTTCCAGCGCTTGAATCATTGTGGTTGACGGAATTTCTCTTTTGGCCGAAAACATGCGCCGGAGATTCACGTGGGGTTCCAGCCAGTCCGGCATCGGAATATTATTACGGTCGCAATCCACCCTGAACTGTTTTAAATCGTAGGCGCCCCACGAGCAAAATCGGTGCGGCCCGTCTCCGACCCATTCCAGGAACTTCTCAAAGGCATCCGGAAATAAAAGCGCGTTGTCGATGTCAGGCTGGGTGATGGAAGTGAGTTTCTTGCAAAAATCGCTGAGAGTCGGTTCTTCCGTTGGGTGGACGAAAATCGAAAAATCGTCGAGGGGTTCCTTCGTTTTTGAATCGATTCGAACCGCGCCTATTTCGATGATTTCCATCCGATTGGTGTGTTGGCCGGTTTCCCAGCAGGTCGCTTCAAGGTCTACGATAATATAATCGCTCCCTTCGGGGGGAAATCTCCAGAGTTTCGCCCGTTCGAGAACATCCTTGATATAGCCCGTTTTTGATTTTGTGTACGCGGGCCGATCATTATGAAAGCGTTCGGCGAGTTTAATCTTCATTGTTTCGTAGCGTTGGGCTTCCTCAGGGTGATCCCGCATATAGTCCCGGAACAAAACTTGAACTTCCCAAAAATGGCTGTCGATCTCGACCCAATGGAGGTGATGCGTCGGAGGGGACCCTTTCCGGAAAAAATGGCGGTCGGGAATGCCGTATTCTTCGAGATAATGGTACCCGAGTGATATCATGGATTCGACAATCCCATCGTCCACCTTAAGCACCGGTTGTCCGACCAGCATGTCGAGGGTGGGTTTTGCGGCAAGGCCTTTAATCGCTGTGCTTCCAATGTGTTCGATCGATTCGATGCGATCGCCCAATAACTCGTAGATTCGATCCCGTTCGGTTTCGTATTGATTTGGCCAAGAAGGGTCGTAGGTGACGACTTCGATGGGCGGCTGCGGGTCGTCAGCCCCTGATGGAGTATCTTCAGCCACGGCTCGATTCTCGATCGTACATGTGAAACCACAAGAATAACAAAACGACAGGGCATCCAATATTGAAGAGGCGCCATTCATCGATGCTCATGGGAAGTGGGAAAATCGGGTTGAGGGAAAGAGCGAGGAGGAGGAGCGCCGCTGCGCTTTCCCAATAACCGCGGTCCAGCGCAAAGTAGGTTCCGTAGAGCGAGGCAAGGGGAACCACGGTTCGAAGCACCATGTAATAGTTTAGGGAGGTGGGATTGTCGATGACAAACAGACTCAGCATGACGGCGGCCGAGAGACCGAATCCGAACAAGGTAGCGCGCAATCCTCCGTAATCCGGCGCATCGTGGCGTACGTTTCGCCGGAAGGGGCGCCACGGCGCGCGCGGCGGCGGCTTTTCGGCCTGAGGGTCTCGAATTCGGATTTGACCGTCCCATTCGGGCGGTTCCGCAGCGACCTCCTCCTCTTCTTCCCAAACACTCGCGGGTTCTGGTGTCGGCTCCGGTGCCGGTTTCGCTTCCTCCGTTTCGGGGGCTTGATGACGCAGGATGTCATACGCTGCGTTGATGACTGTCATTTTTTCCTCGCACTGCTGGCGAAGGACTTCATCGTATGGATAGAGATCGGGGTGCCAGATAAGTGCGAGGTTTCTATAGGCTTGTTTTACTTCGGAGCGGGAGGTTCCATTGGGGAGTTCAAGAACCTCATAGGCATCTGCGGGAGTCATCGCGTGTAGGATAACACCCTAAGGTGGGATTTGGTAGACTTCGGTACCGTAATGTGGAGGACTTTTTATGAGTGAAACCGCCGACCGAGGACATTGGGGCAGTCGCCTCGGATTTTTACTCGCTTGCGCCGGATCCGCTGTTGGTCTCGGAAATATTTGGAAATTCCCCTATATCGCCGGAGAGAATGGCGGTGGGGCCTTCGTCCTCATCTATCTGGTTTGTATTTTCTTCGTAGGCATTCCGATCATGATTTGCGAATTTGCGATCGGCCGCTCGACGCATAGTTCTCCCGTCAAAGCATTCGGCGAGTTGTCCGGAGGTTCAAAAGGGTGGATTGGGGCTGGAATTCTTAGCGTCGCGGCCGCTTTTGTTCTCCTTTCCTTTTATAGTGTCGTGGCTGGATGGGCGATGCATTATGTCTATCTATCCGTGACCGGATTTGGCGGTGCTACCGGGGCCGAAGCGATCGGCGGTATTTTCGGAGAGGTTTTCAGCAGCACCAAGGGCAATCTATTTTGGCACTTCGCCTTCATCGCGATGACGACGGGGATCGTGCTGGGCGGGGTGCAAGCCGGTATCGAGCGTGCTTCCCGAATCCTCATGCCGACGTTGTTTATCATGCTGTTTATACTGCTTGCCAAAGCAGTTACAATGCCCGGGTTCGGTAAGGCTGTCACCTTCGTTTTCTATCCCGATCTATCGAAATTGTCCTCTGCAGGCATTTTGGAGGCCCTGGGCCATTCTTTCTTTACGTTGTCCTTGGGCATGGGTTCTATGATGACCTACGGCAGTTATCTGAAAGATGATTTCGACATTGTCCGTTCGTCTTTTGTGATCTCGGTGCTCGATACGGCGGTGGCTCTCCTGGCGTGTTTGATAATGTATCCGATCATCTTTTCCTTTGGAATGGATCCGCAGGCGGGTCCGGGTCTGGTCTTTAAGAGCATGCCCATTGTTTTCGCCCAGATGCCTTTTGGAATGCCGCTGGCGACTTTGTTCTTTGTCCTGCTGACATTCGCAGCGTTGTCTTCGGCAATCTCGCTGTTGGAGCCGGTGACCGCCTACATGATCGACAACCGGGGATGGAGTCGCGTCAAGGCGACCCTAATCCCGGCAGCCGCGATTTTCCTATTCGGCGTGCCTTCGGCGCTTTCGGGTGATATTTTGTCGGGCTACCACCTTGTCGGTGAGAAGACGTTCTTCGATACCATGGATTTTCTTGTTTCCAATATCATGATGCCGCTCGCGGGTCTTTTTATCGCGGTTTTTGTGGGGTATCGCATGGATATTGAGATCGTGAAAAAAGAATTTGCGAGCGGAAAGCCGCTCAATAAGCTGTTTTCTGTTTGGTTTTTCATGGTGAAGTATGTGTGCCCTGTTGCTGTGACGGCGGTCTTCATTCACGTCATCACCAAGTAGATTTGGGACATTTGTTATAATCACCGCATGGAAAAACCCATTTGGCTCGTAACCGGTGGAGCCGGCTTCATTGGTTCGAATATCGTCGAGGCGCTGCTGAAGAAAGGTGAAAAAGTCCGGGTGCTGGACAATTTCAGCACCGGCAAGAAGCAGCATCTCGCGCCGTTCAAGAATAAAATCACTCTGGTGAAAGGGGACATCTGCCGTCCTGCGGATTGCCGTAAGGCTGTCAAAGGCGTGACCTATGTCCTGCATCAGGCCGCAATTCGCTCGGTCCCCAAGTCGATGGACCGGCCGACCGCTTCCCACGACGCAAACGCCACGGGAACGCTCAATATGCTGCTCGCCGCGCGTGATGCCAAGGTGAAGCGATTTGTTTACGCCTCCTCGAGTTCCGCCTATGGGGATCAAAAAAAGTTTCCTCAGAAAACGAAATACAAACCTCAGCCCATTAGCCCGTACGCGGTCCAGAAGCTTACAGGCGAGCATTACGCCATCATGTTTTCCAAGGCGATGGGGTTGGAAACAGTGTCCCTGCGCTATTTCAATGTCTTCGGACCCCGTCAGGATCCGGAATCAAAATATTCGGCGGTCATACCGAGCTTCATGGAGGCTGCTTATCTGGGAAAGCCTCTGGATATGCATTGGGACGGTAAACAATCGCGTGATTTTACCCACGTGTTCGATGTGGTTCAGGCGAATCTAAAGGCCGCGAAAACCCGCCAGGGTGTCGGTGAAACATATAACGTCGCGAATGGGAAATCGCACTCCATGCTTGATCTTCAGCACGTCATCGAAAAGATCATCGGCCGTCAGTTGGAACGCAAACACTTTCCGCGCCGCCAAGGTGACGTTCGTAAAACTTGGGCCGACATCGGTCCGACCAAGAAAAAGCTGGGATATAATCCAAAGGTCTCGTTTGAGAAGGGACTGCGTATTACGTGGGATTATTTCGAGAGCACCTACTTCCGAAAATTGAAATGAAGCTTCTTGTTACCGGCGGTCTTGGTTTTATCGGTTCGAATTTCGTCCGGCATACGCTGGCCAAGAGCCATAAAACACGCATCGTCAATCTCGACATCCGGACCTATGCCGGCAACCCTGAGAATCTAAAGGGAATGAAAGGCGCGCGCCGCCATCAGTGGATTAAGGGCGACATCGCCGACCCGAAGGTTGTCGACCGGGCGATGAAGGGAGTTGACGCTGTGGTCCATTTCGCGGCCGAGAGTCACGTCGACCGCTCGATTACCGATGCCGGCGCATTTTTGCGCACCAATGTTCTCGGCACCCAGGTACTTCTGGATGCGGCCAAAAAACATGCCGTTCGTCGTTTTGTGCATGTCAGCACCGATGAGGTGTACGGGAGCGTGGCGACAGGCGCCTCACGAGAAAATGATCGCTTGCTGCCCAACAGTCCGTATGCGGCCTCGAAGGCGGCCTCAGATCTTCTCGTGCGTTCCTATTTCGAGACGCATGGTATGCCCGTCCTGGTGACGCGTTGTTCCAACAATTTCGGGCCGTACCAGTTCCCGGAGAAGGCCCTTCCGGTGATGATCACCAATTGGATGGATGGAGAGCCCTTCCCGTTGTATGGAGACGGACTCAATATCCGCGATTGGATTCATGTCGAAGACCACTGCCGTGGAATTGATCTGGTGTTGCGGAAGGGAAAACTCGGCGAGATTTATAATATTGGCGGGACGGCGTCTCTCACCAATAAACAGCTTGTTGAACGCGTGCGCCGGATCATGGGTGTGGATGCGTCATTGGTGGAGCATGTGACGGATCGGCTCGGACATGACCGCCGCTACGCGGTGAACTGCTCAAAAATAAAGAGGCTGGGCTTTAAACATTCCACTACCTTCGATCGTGCTCTTAAGGCTACGATTGAGTGGTACTGGGACAACCAGTCTTGGTGGCGCAAGCTCAAAGGGAAGACGGGTTACAAGAGTTATTATAAAAAGCAGTACAAAGGCCTGGCCAAGCGTTAATTTCGGAGAATCTTATGCACGCCCTCGCGACTCATTCAAAAAACAATCATCCCCACCTGCGTCCGATCGGCATGCCCTGCGGATGGATCGAGGTCGTGGTCGGCAGCATGTTCTCGGGGAAGTCCCAAGAGCTGATTCGCCGTGTTCGGCTTGCGGGCATCGCCCGTCAGAAGGTGCAGACGTTTAATTCAGCGCTCGATACGCGTTACGGCAAGAATCACATCATTTCCCACGACCAGGTGAAGGTCCCTTCTTTCGCCGCCAAAACGGCGAAGGAGATTCTTCAGAACGTTGAGGAGGATACCCAGGTCGTCGGGATCGATGAAGTTCATTTTTTTGGAGAAGCGATTGTTGGGGTTTGTGAAACCCTCGCCGATCAAGGCCGGCGCGTCATTGCCGCCGGACTCGATCAGGACTACAAGGGAGAACCCTTCGTCGCGACATCACGACTCATGGCTGTTTCTGAGTTTGTCACGAAAAATCTCGCGATTTGCATTGTTTGCGGCAATCCCGCGAACCGTTCTCAGCGTCTGAGCCATACCCGCAAACGCATCAGTGTCGGCGCCGCCGATAAGTACGAAGCCCGCTGCCGGCGCTGCTTTCAGAGATAACCTTCCCGTAAGGCCTGAATTGGCCTGGGCCTTCTAGCAGAGGATCGGGTTCCGGCTGTCCCTAATGCGACGATCGCTTGGGGGCCTACCCTATCACAAGATGAGACGATGGCTCATGGTCTTGGCCTTGGTGTCGGGTTTCGCGGTGACGGACGTTAGTGCCGCAAGCGACAACGAAATCATCCGAGATGTCTTTTACAGCTTCTCCAACGGTGAACAGCGGCTCATCCGGACGATGACCGCGTATGAGCCAACATCGGAAGAATTTCAGGACGGGCTCCAGGCCGTGATCGACGCAAAGGGTGATCCCGAGCGGTTTGAATCGGAAAAGAATCGTTTTCGCCTGCTGTGGCGGGGGCGTGTTGATGATTGGTCCCAGCGTTATGAGGCCAAGGATCCGGCAATTCTAGGGTCCATGTCAAAGATATCAACACCCTCACGAGAGGAATTTGCGGCGGCCGCGCCGTGGATGCAGGCCTGGGCCAGCAGGCACAGCGTGGCGAAGCGGCGAAGGTAATTGCTCATGGCGAACTCCGGGCATCGGGCGCCTGCCGGCATGTAGCGCCGCGCCCTGGAAAAAAGGGCGAAGCCCCGTTGCCGGTTGCTCCGCCCCGCTCTGCCTTGACGGCCAGCGCTAGCGAACCATCGTGAAATCAACCACGGCCGGCGTAGCTGCCGCAAACCGTCGCGTTGTTGATGTTCAGGTTGGCGGTGGTGCCGTT
>NVTF01000166.1 GCA_002401485.1 Elusimicrobiota bacterium
CCGGGCGTCGTCGAATCGCAGGCAGATGAGCGAGCGGGTCCTCCGCGGTGACTTTTTCCTCAACAACTTCCTCAGCAATGTCTTCAATAGGAATGATGTCGAGTTCCTCCTGCTGGCGGGTTTTTTGTTTCTGGAGGGTGAGCTCTTGGGCGAGTTGGCGCAAGGCGATTTTCAAAAGTTGCTCCGAATTGAGCTCACGTTGGATGCGGGGTTGTGCGATGATGCGGCTGCGATAACGCGAAGGAATTCTTATTGTTCGCGCGGCTCTGGGGGAAACGTTGGAAAGCGAAGTTGGAATTTTGGGAGTGACCCGGACGGTTCGGCGGTTGGGAACGGTCCGGTTTATTGGAACTGGCCTGTAGGTGCGGGCGGTCCTTCGGAGGGTCGGTTTTTTGGGCGCTTCGGGGGGGATGTTTAAGGCAAATGCCAGCATCAGGCAGGAGACTCCGGCGGTAAAAAAGATCTTTGTGGCGCGGCTCATGATGTCCTCGGCGATCCTTATCAGTATGCAGGATGGGTGTTAACTCAGTATTACGGATTATTGTCGGAGGACCTATGCCGCGTGGCCGTTTCGCGGCCTGAAATTCAGCCGTAAATCTCGACTAAAAATCGTCTAGAGAGGGTTTGCTAACTCGGAAATTATTTCGGCGTTAGGGAGACGCTCAAATAAGGCGGGAGCGATTTTGATCTTGGCCGCCCGGTCGCCCGATCCGATGATGATCCATTCGCAATTCATGATCGCGTCGTCTACGTAAAGCTTCAAGTCTGCGGGAAGGGCCGGCGGCGTCACCCCGCCGACTTCCATGCCCGTCAGGGTCTTCATCTCTTCGGCGGAGGCGAAGGAGAGGCGCGAGACCCCCATGAGTTTGCGGACCCGTTTGTTTACGTCCAACCGCCGTGTGGCGAGCACGCTGCAGGCGGCGAAGGTCTTGGGCTCCTTCTTAGAGGCAACAATGATGGTGTTGCAGCTTTGCGCGAGGGGATAGTCGTATTTCTCGCAGAACGCGGCTGTATCCGCGTATGCGGGGTCGATGTCGACCCGTTCAAAAGGTAGCCCGAGCTCTTCAAGAGCCCGGGCTACCGCCTCTGCGCTCATGCGCCGAGGATACTAATTCCTTCGGGGGTCTACCAATAGAGTACGCGCAATCGGTTGCCCCCGTTGTTCAGTTTGACCTGGATTTCCACCTGTTGTCCCTTGGGGATATCCAGCATGGGGGTGCGGATGACGCGCGGGCTGCCATGAACCTCGGCGTCCACGCTGACAATGAGTCTTACCGAATCCTCACCGTCTATCGGTTTGAGTCGGACCGGGTAAAACCCGCCGGTTCCGCGCGCTTTAAGCACGACGGATTTCCCGCTTTCCCAGATGAGCGAAACAATCGCACCGCGCGGAGAGGCGACCTTCACGAACGCGTCGCCCTCCATCCCCTCGAATTTGTGGGGTTCGTACTGCGGAGCGTCATGGTGCTGCTGCGGCAGGGCTTGAGCCGCACCGGCGTGTTCAATTCGCTGGAACCCGTCTTTTTCGGTGAAGACGTACGACTTTTCCGGTTCAAGAACAAACAACCGGGTGCGGTTGTTAAGCGTCACCAACAGCTGCGTCCTTGGAGTGAACGGCATTTGCCCGTCTCCTCCAGGCTGGAGCGTATGATTCTTCCCGTTAACCTTGAACCGGATCGGGGATCCTGTTTCGTTTTTTATCGTGATGAGACCTTGGGCGGCGGCGTGCGCGTTCTTAATTTCCGTTGGCGCTCGCCAGGTTTTGCCGCGACCGCCGCGAATGCCGCCCGGTAGTCGGGTGCCAGGCATGTCCTTGAACACGTCGCGTGCGTCTTCGCCGCTTAAAAGCCGGCGTGTAATTTCCTCTTCATCGATTTGATCGACAATCGAACCGTTGCGAAGCTGCGGATCGGTCCAGGTATGCTGGTGCTTGAATCCCCAGTAGTTGCGGTAATTGCGCCAGTAGCGGCGCGCGTAGTAATCGGGATGGGATTCGTCAATTTCCTGTCCTTGGGCACCGGCAAAAACAGGAAGAGCGATAATGAGTACGGCAAGTAGGTGTCTAATCATAGGCGACATTAAACCAGAGGGAGCCTGACACCTCTATCCGCCTAAGGACCTAGGGGAGAGATTTTCCGATTGAGAAAACGACCGGGCGATGATCGGAACCGCGAGAAGCATCGACAAAACGTTCCAGGATCGCAAGACCGGGGGAGACGAGCGTGTGATCGAGAGGTAGGTTCATCAGCCACGACCCCTGGAACCCAAATCCGGCTCGACCATCGCGCAGTCCGCTTTCCTCGAGCAACCGCCTAAACGGCGCGCTCCACGGTGTGACGTTTAAATCGCCGATGAGTATAAACTCCCCGCCTTGCATTGAGAGTTGAGCCAAGACCGCCGCTTCTTTCAGCTGTAGATTGCGGCTCTCGATATTCTTGCTTGAAACGGGCGGCAGCGGATGGGTCACAAGAATCGAAAGCGGTTCGCCTGCAAATTGCAGTCGAGCCAAAATTGATGGAATTGAATTTTGTCCCACATTGACGAAGCGGGCGTCCTCTAAGGGAAGTCGGCTCACGAGGGCTATACCGAAGTTGTCGCTGCGGGCTAACTGTTTCCCGTAGGGATACTGCGCCGCGATCCGATCCAGACTTTTCCACCACGCTTCGTTAATTTCCAGCAATGCAATCACGTCCGCGTTCTGGCTGAGCAGCCAATCCTCGACCTCTTCGTGCCGATTATTTTCCGTATAGACGTTTGCGAGGACAATTTTTAGGCGAGGCCCTTCGGCCGCTGCCGGTTTTGGCTGCGCTAGATCGCGGGCGATGATCCCGAGATTCCAGATTCCAAGGAGGAGGCAAAATGCCGCGTGTTTCGGTCTCCTAAGCGCGAGCAGCAATGCCGCCGCAACTACTAGGAGGGGGCCGTAAAAATGAGTGAAATGAGCAAGAAGGATAAGCGGGAACGGAACTTTCGGTAGGGTTCCTAGTAGAGCGCCAAACGCACTAAGCGTAAGAAAGGCTGTCGCGAGACCTGAAAAAGTAACTTCTTTCTTGATCACTCAATAAGGGTAGTAAACCCTGGCCCCCGTGGACTTGGACCGTTATATTCCGAAAATGCGAACGATTTCAATACAAGAAATAGCGGAAAGGGCTGAATTTAGTCTCCCTTGAGCTTGCGCACGAGATCGGTGCCGAGCACGCACTGATCGGGACGGAGAGAGTTTTTTGGGGGGGAGTCTGTAATTATAATTTTTCCAAATTTCATTATTATAATTTGACTAATTTTGGGCCCAGGCTAAAAGGCGGATGTGTTTGGCCCGTCGGGTATGCTACCCTTTTCGCCTGATTCAAGGTAGAGATTAGGAGAGAGAGATGTCTGGAAAAAAGAAAGTCGTAAAGAAGAAAGTAGATGCCGGGCGTAAGATATCCGGAAGAGCCAAGAGGACAAGCGTAAAGGCTGGCGAAGTGCACATCGATTTCCCCCGGGAAGACGACGTATTGCCCACGAGCGGGCATTATGCCGTGCGCATCGGCGGGAACACGAACACGAACACGTCTGTTGAAGTGTCCTTCGATAATAAGAAGTGGTTCCAGTGCCGTCAGGCGGCTGGCTATTATTGGTTCGATTGGTATCCGACGAAGATTGCGGGAGTAACCTTGGTTGCGCGCTGCAAGAACGGCGGTCGGGCTGCGAAGCGGTCTGCTCCGCGCAAGGTCCGCATCGCTGGATAAGAGTGTTCCGATGAGCGCTGTTTTAATTACCGGCGTTCATACGGGAATCGGCCTCGCACTTGCGGAGTCGTTTCTCGATTCCGATTGGACGGTTCATGGGCTGAGTCGTCGTGCCCCTGCGTCGCTTGCAGGGCGCGACGGCTTTGACTTTAAAACGCTGGATCTCTCGGACTTCGACTCGATTGCCCCGGCGATCTCGGATCTGGGTGATCTCGATCTCGTCGTTTTGAATGCAGGCGTGCTGGGCCGGCTCGCGGATTGGGGCGATCAATCAACGGCGGAGATCCGACGTGTCATGGATATTAATGTTTGGGCGAACAGGGTTTTGCTGGATGGTTTGTTTGCCGGGACTCGAAAGGTGAAGCAGGTTGTTGGAATTTCTTCGGGCGCAGCGGTGAATTGTTCGGGAGGATGGGGCCCCTATTCGGTTTCAAAGGCAGCCCTCAATGCACTTCTTCAGGTCTATTCGGAAGAGAAGCCCGAAACGCATTTTACCGCGCTGGCGCCGGGCGTCATTCGGACTGCGATGACGGAAGGTATTTTCTCGATTGCGGGCGATGAGAAGCATGGGGCGACAACGCGGGTTCAGGCCACGGCAGGTACCGCAACGCTTCAGACACCGGAGAGTGCCGCCAAACGTTTGCGTTCCGCCTTCCCTGTCCTCTTAAACGAACCCTCGGGTTCGTTCCTCGATGTCCGGTCGATGCAGCTTTAACCGAATACGTCGTAGGCTACTTTCATAAAAAGAAGGGAGCAGATCATCACCAATGCGGGGCGTATCGCGCTTTGGCCTTTCTTGATCGCCAACGAGGAACCTACGAAATGACCGGCGATGTTGATGAAGCCCATCGCGATGCCGAGTTCCAAATGGGCACGCCCTGCCCATAAAAACGTCCCTAAGGCCGCGGCGTTTGAAGCCATGTTGATGACCTTCGCTCGGGTGGTGGCGTGGATGAGGGTGTATCCGCAAACACGGCTGAAACCGATTGCGAGAAACGTCCCGGTGCCGGGACCGAAAAATCCGTCGTAGGCGCCGATCGGTGCGGCGATGGCGAGCTCTCGCACGCGCAAGGATTCGGGTTTGAGTGCCGCGCTGGTGTCATCCTTTCCGAAGTCGCGTTTGCCCAATACCGCGACCGAGACAAACGGAATCGCCGCGAGGAGCATGTAGCGAATCCATTGAGGATCGATGAGGAGCACGGCTCTCGCACCTGCGGCCGAGGCAATTAGGGTGACAACCACCATTGGGACGAATTCTTTGGGATGGGCACCGATATGTTTGATGTAGCGTGCGGTGGAAACCCAGATTCCAAGGGTGGAGGAAAGTTTGTTGGTTCCCAGAAGCAGGGCGGGGGGGACACCGAAGGCCGCGTAGGCCGGCAAGGCGATGAGTCCGCCGCCGCCCGCCATCGCATCGATAACCCCCGCGGTAAAGACGCACATGCTCAATCCAAGGAGTTGGAAAATTGAAAGATCCATCGGCATACCCCTATTGTACTACCGGGAAAGGACGGTTATATAGGAAATATGCCTGATCCCCTCGACATAGACAATCTCACCGCGATGCAGTTGGGCAAGGTGCTCGGCCTTGAATCGTTCTATCCGGACCTAAACTCCGGAAAGCTCAAATCTCTTTTCCCCAACAGCGGCCTCTATTTTTTCCAGCGGAGGGAGGCTGTGATTCGTCAGGGTACCGCCTCCCGCAATCTCTATATTCTTTTGACGGGAAAGCTCCGTGTCTCTCAAAAACGAAGCAAGGAAACTGTGGAACTCGCGGAGCTGGATGCGGTGACGATGGTCGGTGAAATTGCATTGCTGAAGCCCGATGCTATTCGAACGGCCAACGTGGACACGATTACCACCGCGCAGATTTTCCTCCTCGTCCGCGACGATGTCCAGCGCGTGATGGAAGCGACCCCGGATCTCGGAAAACATCTCGTAGGGCTCGCGCGCGAGCGACTCGCTAAGGCCCACGTTTGAATCTGCGCGGCCCGATCCTTGTCCTTATATCGATGTTTTCCGGCGCCGCGGCCTTCGTTATCGCGAAATTTGCGATGCATGCGGTGGACGGCATGGTTTTCGCATGCATCGTCTCAGGCTGGGCGGCCCTCTTCTGCGGGGTATGGGCTAAGATCGATGGGAATATCGCGCCGCCCAGTTCGGAAGGGCGATTGCGGTGGTTGTTTGCGGGCCATGTGATTGCGTCCGTTGTGGGCGCGGGATCCTTGTGGTGTGCGATCGACAATCTTGACCCCGCCGTGGTTTCAATCGTCTCGCGAGTGGAGATTATTATTTCTCTAATCCTGGCGGCGATTTTTCTTCGCGAACGCTTCCGTCCGATGGAATGGTTCGGGGCCGTCGTTGTGATTACAGGGTTGGTGATTCTGAAGCTCGCGTCAACGGGTTCCTTGGCGCTTGTTTTGGAGTCCGCCCATGGGAGAGGATTCTTGTTTTCGCTGATGGCGGGTTTGGGGTATGCGTCTTCGGAAGTCTTCGCGAAATCCATCGCCCACACAACGTCTCCACCCGCGCTGGCGTTTTACAGAAATTTTTTCATGATGCTCTTGTTTGGATGTTGGGTCGCCATCCGCGGCGGCGCCTCCATGCCCGAACCGCGCGTCTGGGGGATCGTCGCCGCTGCGGCCGTGACAGGGCCCGGGATCGCTCGTATCCTATGGTTTCAGGCCCTGCGTCTTATTCCCTTGTCGCGAGCAGTACTTTTGGCGCAAACCCATCCGTTATGGACGGCTCTGTTGGCGTCGTTTGTGTTGGGAACATCGCTGACAGCGCCTCAGTGGGGCGGCGCGGTTGTCTTATTGGCCGGGTGTGTGATCGTGGCGACCGGCGGTGCCCAGCGACTGGCGGCC
>NVTF01000167.1 GCA_002401485.1 Elusimicrobiota bacterium
GCACCACAACTGTATCGATACAATTCTGCTATCTCCTCGGGCACCACAACTGTATCGATACAATTCTGCTATCTCCTCGGGGACCACAATAGCCCCAGGGGAAATTCTGGCAGCTTCTCAAGCACATTACTACCTCGGATAACGCCGACGTCTTTCAATCACTCCTTCTCGCTCCAAATTTATCATCCGGTTCTTCATGGCAAGCGCGCTCGCAGGACCTCGAGGGAGAAGCAAGAGTTCACATCCGCAACCCATAAAATACTTGCGCATCGTGCTGAGGCGAACATCCTGCCCGGCTTCGATGAGGGCGATTTTTGAACGCGGTAATCCCGACAAAGCAGCCAATTGGCGCTGAGTGAGATCGACACGATTGCGCAGCGCCAAAGCGGCTTCGCCGGGGTTGAGACCCCGCCATTTCTCCGTCGCCGCCGAACCGGCACGCAGCGCCTGCTCCACGACATCGTATTCAAACGGATCTGTCTCTAAGAGCTGCTCCATTTTTTGAATGGCTTCTAAATCGCTGACAATGTCCACACCCGTCATTACGATTGAGAACGTGATTTTGTTCCCTTACTCGGGAATTCAAGCAGAGAGAAGCTTTAATCGAGCCACCACTGCGGGAAGAATCTCGTTTACATCCCCTTCCAATCTCAGGGTGGCGATTCCATCATGGGCCGTCGCGCCGCGGTTTATCACGACATACGGCGCCCCGTTCTTTAAAACCTGCAGTGGCACCAAACATGCGGGCTGCACCTCGAGGGTCGAACCGATGGAAATCGCGAGGTCGGCCTCTGCCGCGGCGGCGAAGGCATTTTCTACAAGATCTTCGGGCATGGCCTGCCCGAATGAAATAGTGGCGGTCTTTAAATACCCGCCGCATTCACAAATGGGGCATTTCCGGGTTCGGCTGAATTCTTCGAAGGCGGGCTCTGGCGGTGTTCGTTTCCCGCAGCTCGTGCATTCGATCTCTCGGTTCGTGCCGTGGAGTTCGATCACGGATTCATGGCCGGCGTCTTGGTGCAGTCCGTCGATGTTCTGGGTGACGAGTTTGTATACCTTGCCCATGTCTTCCAACTCTTTTAAGGCCCGGTGGGCGTCGTTGGGTTTGGCGTTTCTAAACTGCTCGAAGCCTTCGAGTTTATAGTCCCAGTGTTCTTCGCGTGCTTCTTCCGACGCGAGAAAGTCTTGGTAAAGTACGGGTTGTCGTTTTTTCCAGACTCCTTGAGGGCCTCTAAAATCAGGGATGCCGGATCCTGTGGACATTCCCGCACCCGTAAAGAAAAGGGGACGGCTTGCCTTGTGCAATAGTGATTCCACGGTTTCCATAAAAAAAGGGAGTGCCCCCACGAGGAATCGAACCTCGATAACACGCTTAGAAGGCGCGTGCTCTATCCGTTGAGCTATAGGGGCGATTGGGTTAGTTTATCAAGATAATTAGGTTTTCGGGATTCTCCAGCACGGTTTAAGTTGCTGGCTCAACCAAATCCCAAAGATTTCCGTACAGATCCTCAAAAACCGCGACCTTCCCGTATGCCGCGACCTTCGGTTCCCTTACGAATTTTATTCCAGCCGCTGTCATATTCGCATAGTCCCGATCGAAATCATCGGTGCTGAGAAAGAACGTGACACGACCCCCGGTTTGATTGCCGACAAAATTCTCCTGCCCGGGTTTTGACGGGCGTGCCAGCAGCAGCGTTGTTCCAGTAGAACCGGGGGGCGCGACGATCACCCACCGTTTATCTTGTTCGGGTTGGTAAGAGTCTTCTACTAGCGTGAAATTCAGTTTTTTTGTGAAAAACTCAATGGCCTCATCGTATTCGCGTACGACGAGAGCCACATGCATGATGGATTGCTTCATATCCTGATTTTACTCTTTTGCTTCCAAACCAGAGCGAAGTCGGATTATTTAGTTGTAAGAAGACATAATTCTTACTGTCTCCAACTGTCTCCAAAACACCGTAAACCCCTGGCAGAGTAACCCATCTAGAGATAAGCTTGAGGAAGACTTGAACTGGGAGACGGTGGGAGAATACCCATGAGATATGTGCAAACAAAACACATCGATGATTTTTCCAGATCCCAGACCTCATTAGAGGTGCAGCCCGGAGAACTCGACGAATATTCGACTGCAATCGGCCATACCGCAATATGGTTCTCCGGCCTGGAAGAAAACGTTTCCACCGTTATCCACAATCTATTAAGACTTGATACGCGGGTAGGGAAAATCGTCACCGAAGCCTTGTCATTTAAGACCAAGGTTCAGCTAATGGCATCCCTCGCCGCTAAGTGGCGGGAAGAAGGCTGTTTCAAGGATTCGCCCGATCATGAAGAATTTTTGGATGAGCTCGTGAAGCGGTGTTTTAAAGCCGAGGAATTGAAGAACCAAATTCTGCATTCCTCATCATTAGAAACGTTCTTCCGAGAGAAAAAGCCGAAGCGAAGGAAGGTGCCCGCCAAACACCACCACGCAACGCCCCGGAAGGCAAAAACAATCAATTCCTCGTATTTACTCGATGCCGCCGATTTCATCTGCAAAATAGGCCTGTATGTTGAGGCCTTTGCCTTCGAAGTGCAATCGGAAGTCGGCAGCTCCCAAAAATAATCCCACCGTTGATTTGACTGCCCGCAGCGTGGACTTGCGGATAAGGCCCTCTTCTGGTATAAATTACAATAATTACTATGCCACGCTCGACCCCACCTGTCCTCATCTACATTTCCTCCTTTGAACGGAAAACCTACCTCAAACAAGCCGTTCAAAGCGCCTTGGACCAAACCTATAAGAACTTCCGCATTTTAATCGTCGATGACGCTTCGACAGACGGAGCCGCCGCGCTCGCCCAAGAATACGCGAAAAATTACCCGAATCGTATCACCGCGATCACCAAGAAAATAAACCGGGGCGTTGTTGATTCCCTCAACCAAGCCCTTCAAAACGTCAAAAAAACCGAATATTTAGCCTGTCTCGCCGATGACGACATCTTCCTGCCTGAAAAACTCAAAACCCATATGCGCTGCTTCCAAGAAAAACCCAAAACCGGAATGCTGTATTCCGACGCCACGCTCATTGATGGAGAGGGAAACATTATCGCGGGAGATACCCACGACGTCATCTCGATGCGCGATGGAAAAATGTACAAAGAGCGCCTGCCAATCGACAAATTATTTTCCGATGTATACCACAGGGATGAACACTACCGCAAAGAAATTACAAGACAGTTGCTGCTGGTTGGAAATTTTATCTGCGCAACGACGGTGATTCTTTCACCGCCGGCGCTGAACTTCCTTAATTACCACGTCCCCGTTGCCTCCGGGGCATCGTGCGACTGGTACATGTGGCTGGTGATCAGCGCCGCGTTTCCTGTTGTGGAGCACAAAGACCCGCTCACCCTGTACCGCTACGGACACGCGTCTTCGTCCTCAACAGACGACGAAAGGCTGTTCACGCTGCAGCGGGAGAGTTATTTCATTAGAAATTACGTGTTCCGGCGCATTGTGCAGATCCGAAACTACGTCCAGGAAGAAGAATTTCTCGAATCCGATCACGAAGCCATTTCAAATTTAGTGCGGGACAATATCCGTCGTCAGCATCCCTTTCAAGCGTTGACTTTTTTTATGCATCTCTTGGAGCCGCCTCATTGGAAGAGATTGCCGGAAACGACGACGCTTCTCAGCGAATTGTGAACTGTGAGGTTCTCGTCGACAACGCGCCGTTTTCCTTTGAAATCAGCGGGCAATTCCATTGGGGAGACGATGAAGTGTTGTATAAGGAAAAAGGCAATATCATCAGCGGCCGCCCTTGGAAGAACCGCGGGTACACTCAGCTAAAACTGCTCAATGAGATGGATTCCTCCTCTCTTCGGCGATCAATAAAAAAAGTCTTACTAAGAATATTCAAGGAGCTGCGAATTCACTGCGATGACCGCTTCACCCTTGAGAAATACCATCACACCATCCGAACAGAATCGCTGCATCAACGAGTCATTGGGGAAACCAGTCGGTTAACCGGCGGGGATTTTGGATTCGATTTGCCCAAACTCATTCGAAAAATTTCCAATGAGCTGGAGGCGCCTTTAGAGATTTTTAATCCCCTCCTTAACGAGGAATATATCATCCTCCGAATAAACCGCCCCCATTCGCTGGATATGAACCCGCCCCATCGAGACGGCTACCAGGACGTCTGGAAAGACACCCTGAATATTTGGATTCCGATTGCAGGCTGCACGCCGCAATCCTCCCTGCCTGTTATTCCAGGAAGCCACTTATGGAATGAAAAGGAAATTTACAGAACCGCCGTCCAAGGGGCTATGATCAACAATCGCCGATACCATGTCCCGGGCATTGTCAAAACCCGCCGAGGCCGTCTTCACATGATCCGTCCCTGCCCGCGCTACGGCGAAGCGCTCGTCTTCACCCCGTTTTTAATCCACGGCGCCGCCTTGAATTCGCAGCGGGATACGACCCGATTCTCGTTGGAACTGAGATTATTCCACGGAAATGCGTTGAAAAAAGCGGGCACCTTCGGCCTATCTTCAGCGAAGGCGGATGTCTTTCAGGGTTTGCCCGATTGACTCAGGGGGCGAAGTCCTTGCCAGCCTACACTGAAAACAGCACTCGAAAGGAGGCAGAAACATGAAACGATTAATTCTTGTATGCGCAAGTATTCTGATCACCGCAGGCGTTTCAGCAAACGATATTCATGGCGGGCCGGTGCTGGATTCGATCTTCAACCAAGCCGACCTCGTGGGGAAGTCCCTCACCGATACCCTGGATGTCTTAAGAGCCAGGGATGATAATCTTCGCGCTCAGCGGCGGGAACTCACCCGCGAGGTCACGCAGCGGCGCATCGACCTGGAGACTTCCCTATCGCTATTGGCCACCGGGAACAACGGTCGATTGCGGGCCCGGGAAGTCAAGAGGGTTCTCGCCGACGCCTATCTTCTTGTTATTCAAGACGAAGCCGAAATCCAAGACTCTTCACGAAGAAATGACGAACGAGACGAAATACTCCTCACTCTTGTGGATCAGATAAAGGGTGCCGCTGCCACGGATACAGCGCTCAGAAGCGTCCAGAATTCGCTAAGCATCACCACGCTGCCCCAAGGACGGGACGGTTATTTTCCGATTTTGGATGTCGCAGGTCTCCTCGATAACTCCACTGATCTCAGGGCGGAAATCAGCCCTTCGGTCAAAGACCTAGCCCAAAAGATCAGCGCCTTGATTGCCGGCCCTAGCCGCATTTCTCAGACAAGCCAACTCGATCATGTAAATCTAGCTGAATTCGGCGTCACGACCGGTACCGGCGAAGCCGCCACCGGCGTGCGAATCTCGCGGGATGTACTCAATGAACTCGACCGCCGTACAAACCAGGTGACCCTGGGGCTGATCATTAATCTGAGAAGCGAACTGGCGCGGTATTTCGACCTCGAAGACGAACTGCATGAAGCGAAGTCCAGCCAGGCGGCGTTGTTCGCCGAACGGGAACTGATATTGATCACGATTAACGAAAAGGTGAAACGCGGATCAGAACGTTCGCTCTTAACCGAGGCCCGCAAACAAATGCGGGAAGGTCGTCCCAACGACAGGAAAACGCTGGAAAATCAATCGTTCGGACAACTCACCCGACTCCTAAACGAAATCATTCTCCACCAAGGCGACGTCCGCATCATCGAAGAGGATCACACGGCCAAGCTGAATCAGATATTCACATTGATCGAGACAATATCAGCAACGCGGCGAGGAACCAGCTAATCATTAGAGTATACTCTGACGATTAATGAACCTGCGTTTCCAGAACGGCAATAAATTGTTTGAGCTGGCCTGCATCGTGGAGGACAATCCGGAGTTTTCGCATCATGGCGACGCCTACGCGATAATCAAGATCGCCTCTCAGGGCTTTGAAGGGGAAACGCATTGTTGGATCGCGGCGAAGGCTCTCGCAGATTTCCGCAAACACCTCGGCAATCTCTCCAAAGCACATAAAGGCACGGTGCCCCTTGCATCCATGGATCCCGATGAGCTCGCCTTAAAGGTCCGCGCGGTTGATGATGGGGCTCGTTTATCGATCGAGGGAAAGGCCGGCAATTGGGTAGACGGGACCTGGCACGGAATAACCTTCGGGTTTACGTTCGAGCCCGAACAACTCGCGATCGCCTTGACCACCCATGCCGGCGGATCACCGTAGCGGCTACTACTTTTTTCCGCTGTTCTTTTTACCGAGCGGCTTACCGCCTTGGTCGCGGTTGTGATCCCCGCCTAATATCGGCTCCGCCGGTGGAGATGTTCCATCGATGACGACGATTTCGGTATCGTCGTTGCTATCGGCGTCGAATTGGGTCACACGATCCCGCTTAACCGCCTTCACCCCCACGCCTTTGATGTGTTTGGCCGCCATTCGTTCCAGGAATTCCCGCTTAATGGATTTTACGGGGGCCAACGCATTTTCGGCAGGGGGGGGATCGGCTTTCGTAAACGTGAAGGCCGCACGTCGACCTTGACCGTGGGGCAAATTAACCGCACTCCCTTTCACCGGTCCGCCTTGGATGATCACAGGCGTCGGAGCCGCTTTAAGCGCGGCCCGAATGCG
>NVTF01000168.1 GCA_002401485.1 Elusimicrobiota bacterium
AGACATCTGGAGACAGGGGGGGTTTTTTCTGTAGTTCTAATGGGTGGGTAAGGCTGCTGGCGGGGGCTTTATTGGGGGAGTTTTGGGAGGTCATGTAACAGGGCCGAAAACGGATATGCGGAAGTAGACTTCCGTACTTGCGCACAATTCCCGTTCCCCTCATTTGAAAGCAGCTGAACGCGGGGTTATACTTTTTACAATTATGCCTATTCCGAGGAATACGGCTATACGGATCGGCAGATATATTAGCTGAAGCTGTAGAAAAATTCCTACGAACAGAAAATTATTGCACGAATTCGAGCAAAGAACGAACCTGGCGGAGCATTCCGGCACATTCAGAATATTTCTACAGCTTCATTAGCCTGGTCCGAACGAAATCACCGCCATGCGTGCTGGCCCAGAATGAATCAAAATACCCTTGAAATTCATACTATAGTGTCTTACACTATACTAATAAATGGCTAAATTTAAGTTCGTCGAAGCATAGTGTATCGACGAATGAAACCGAGGAGATTTTTTTACTGGGACAAGCAGCACCGCTAGGCGTTCAGATCAGCCCGGAAGTCGCAGAAGAACGTTTAGCCATTGTCGGGGAGACATTTGAAGGCCGTGTTCTGCATGTTGTTTTTACGATGAGAGAAGGAAAGGTTCGCCCGGTCAGCGCACGACCGGCACACAAGAAGGAGAAAGAAGTCTATGAAGCATTCAAACGCGAAATCTCAAAAAGAATATAAGGCGGCATCGAGCTTCGAGAAGAAGAAAATTCTTGAAGCAGCGAAACGACTTAAAAAGAAACGAAAAATTCCGACCAGTGTTGCATTGGGTGAGGAGACGATTAAAGAATTAAAAGAACTCGCCGAATGGCGCGGAGTTCCATATCAGGTATTAATGAGAATGTTTATTCTTGATGGTCTTCACAAATCACAAGGAAATGGAACACGCTGACAAGCGCTGCTCCCGCCGCGCCGCATCAAGGGAACCCATAGCAACGGTGCTAGAGCACGGGCATTAGGAGCAGGCAACCTACTGTATCGACCACCTGTATAAAACCGGTGCGAGAAAATAGCGCCCACACGCACCGCGAAAATTTGACAACAAATAACAGGGTCAGGTATAAGAAACCATGCCCTTCGATTACCAACCCAACTTAAAAGGCGAACTCATCGAACTCCGACCCCTTCGCTCAGAAGATTACGACGCGCTCTACGCCGTCGCCTCCGACCCAAAAGTCTGGGAACAACACCCCGCAAACGATCGCTACCAAACGGATGTCTTCAAAGAGCTATTCGACGACGCCCTCACGTCCGGTGGCGCCCTCGTTGCTATCGACCCAAAAACCCAACGCATAATCGGATCCTCACGATTCCATGCCTACAATGAATCAAGGAGCGACGTAGAGATCGGGTGGACCTACTTGGCCACGTCCTATTGGGGCGGACAATACAACAAGGAAATGAAGCAGCTCATGCTGAAGCACGCCTTCAAATTCGTAGACACCGTTCTCTTTCTGATCGGACCGGAGAACATCCGATCACAGCGAGCTACAAAAAAATTCGGCGGTATTCACACAGGCTCAACAACTAACGCGGACGGTTCGGAAAGTTATGTCTATGAATTGAAACGCGAAGATTTCGACGCCTGACCCTACCGAGCAGCCAACTGTTCAACCACCCACGCCGAGCGGACCGTGATTCGGTTGTTTTTGAATTCAATCTCCCCGCCATTGACCCGCACAGTGATCTCAGAACCGCTGATTTCCAAATTCTCAAAAGACGTCACACCCGGCACCGGCTCCCAAGCCTCACCATCGACGATCCAAGACGCATCTACGGGAAGGATGCGCTCAATAGCGTACAGCGAGCGCCCACCCACGACGGCCCGCGGCTCACGCACCAGCGCTCCGCGAACGTCTGCAACCCAGCGTGAATTCTCACTGAAGGACCGCGCGTTTTCAGCGATCCGGTCCCGGCTATTGGGGGAGTTCCATGCCCGTCCCTGGAAAGCACGCCGCTGCCCGGGCTCGCGGTCTAAGGCGAAGGTCAAAAGAATGCCGGTCTGGGACTCAAAGAGAACCACAGCCTGCTCCCACTCGGCAGCCCCGGCCCCGGTGTTGCCGCGCGCCTTTGCGAGTGCGTCTTCGTAGGCGGTGCTTTGCAGCAAGGCGTCTACGCGGCCCGCGAGATTGGCGTCCGGGATTCGGTCGCGCAAAACATCGTATTGCGTCTCACCGTCTTCAACACGTTTTTTCCAAGCGACGCCGGCGCGGTCAAGAATAATGCCGATCGCCGCCCCCGTAAAATAGAGCCGCCCGTAGTTTAATGACTCCAAATCCGTACGGCGCCCGAGCTCTTGGAGAATGAACGGGACAAATTCCGCTTCGCCAAAGACCTTGCGGGTCGAACTGCGTTCTACATAGAGCGCGGTGCCTTCTTTGCGCTCCACCAAACCCCCGCTGTGACTGCGGTAGTCGCGGATCGCGGCGAACTCGTAGAGCGAATCCGGATCGTCGTCCTTTAACGCACGCGTCAGCGCTGCTTGCTCAAATCGCGCCAAGGCCAAATTGGTCGCCTTATCCAGCTTGCGGCGTTTCCTGTTCGTGCGGCGATCCTTCGCCCAGCCGTCCTGATAATGATGGAAGTGTTCGTGAATCGCGGTCTGCAGAGTCTTCCTTGGACGAGTGAACTCAGGGTCCAAAAGAACCCAGGTCGTATCGCGGCCCGCAAACGGGCGAGAGATCTGAAAGGTTCCGGGAACATCGTAGATCTGCGGGATACGCCAAACAGTCCTGCCCGCGAACTCTAGAGTTGCGGCTCCGGAAATGGAGCCGGCATTGCCGCCGATTAAAATGGAGTAGCCGCCGATTCGGTCGACGATAAGCAGTGGAAAGGCGTCGAAGCGAAAGCCCGGCCAGACGTTTTCAGTCGCGTCGATCGCCTGGAAGAGTTCCGTGAACCAGGCCGCGTCGATGACGGCTCTCCCCGGGCCCAGCTCCGGAGCGTCCCCGGCCCGCGCCCCGAGCGGTGCGAGCGCGATTAAGAATGTTAGGAGCGCGTGCTTCATGCCTTGTTCCCTAATAGGGCGATTAATGCACTGACCACCTGCATATCAATACTGTAGGGCTGATTCTTTACCCTGCGGCTGGGCCGGGTGGGACAACTCTTTATAGGCCTTATGGCCTGGATCGGATGGAACTAAACCGGACCCTCAATCGTATAAACGTCAATGAAGAATTCTATAGACGTTTCACAACTGATCTACTTTATTCGGAACACGCGCGTGATGCTCGGCAACGATTTAGCCCGTCTATATCAAATATCCACAAAAGCACTTGTTCAAGCCGTAAAACGCAACCGGGAACGCTTCCCGAGCGATTTCATGTTTCAACTATCGAAAAAAGAGTTCGACAACTTGAAGTCACAAATCGTGACTTCAAGTTGGGGTGGTCTACGGAGAGCAAACCCCTACGCCTTTTCAGAACAGGGCGTCGCAATGCTTACCAGCGTTCTTCGAAGTCCGCGAGCCGTTCGGGCAAATATTGCCATCATGCGAGCGTTTGTAAAAACAAGAGCTTTTGCCGCACAGAACCACGAGATTCTCAAGAAACTGTCGATGCTGGAAGGACGAGTTAACCGCCATGACTCTGAAATCGGAGAACTCATTGACGCAATCAGAGGCGCCATTGAAACAGATCATGAACCATCCGAAAAAATTGGATTCAAACCCTGATTTAGGAAATAGCCGGCGGGAAGTCCCGCATGTAGCCGTAATAATTCCCGAGGACCCTCACCACATAGTCCTGGGTTTCTTTGAACCGCGGCACGCCGTTGTACTTCATAACATTGCCCGGCCCCGCGTTATACGCCGCAATCGCCTTCTTCACACGCTCCACCTCACCCGAATCAAACGACTTCACAATCGCCGCACCCTTATCAACAAACATGCTCCACATCTGACGAATGTACTTCGTGCCCGCATAAATACTCGTCTTAATGTCGTAAAGGAGATCCGCATCTTTGACGCCAAGACCGCGCCCCGTGGCAGGCATCACCTGCATCAACCCGCGCGCGCCCGCATGACTCTTCGCCGTCGGCTTAAACGCACTCTCTTGCTTCATGACCGCTAAAACAAGACGGTAGTCCACATTCTGCCGTTTCGCCTCGGTGTAAGCTTGGCGGAAAATTTCTATCGGGATCCCGTGCTGCCGGGCCAATACTTCCAGGTCAGACAAGGAGGCCGGCTGAGCTAAATCACGTTCCAGATCGGGGTTGGGCGGCGCCTGCCACTTAAGAGGAGTATTGACCGGGCGAGGATAATCCTTAGGGGTTTGCACCACACGCGCCGGACCCACTTCCGGCACCGGCGCGGAAATTGGCGTCGATGTAGCCGGAGCCGCGGAACCTAGCGTATCTTGAGGATCGTCATTCTCAATAATATCCGTTGCTCGAGCCCCCCCATCATAGAGGGACACAAACCCTTCTTCGGTTGTTCCGTGATCAGCAACACTCTGAGAAGTTGAAGCAACAGCTGCTTCGCCTTGGGCCGTCACAGCGGCACTTGGTACTTCAACCGGCTTGGCCTCAACAATAACAGGAGCCGCTTGCGTCCTTGCCTCCTGAGGAGGGTCGATCCTGCGCGCCCAGACCGCCAACTCTTCATCCGTCGTGGCCCCCAACACAGAATCCCGCATTTTTTTAAGTTCGGCGACCTTTTTCTTATTTCCCTCACGCTCATAACGCGCAATCTCGGCGTCGATTTTATCAAGCAAAACACGTTGGGCCGGATTTTCTTTTTTGACGGTTTCAGCAGGCTGAGGAGCAGAGGAAAATGGCTGAATAAACGACGCCGGCCCAGCGCTCGTTGCTTGATAAGCACGGAGCGGTGCCGACGCAAAAATGATCGTGAATGCCAGCAGCCACCTCATATTTCCAGTGTACGCCCAACCCTATATAGAGAACAGGGCGAAGGGACCCCACGCCAACTAGGCCCTTAGACCCATTAATATCTAATATATTCTATTAGCTTTGCTATTGACTTATGGAAGGTTATGCGCTATAATGTCGTTATGGGTCAAAATGAACGCCGAAACATGCCGCTTTACACCATTTCCATCGCCTCCCGGTTATGCCATCTGCCCGTACATACGATTAGATGGTTGGAAAACAACAGTATTTTTGAACCCGCTCGCACCGAAGGCCGCCAGAGGATGTTTTCCGACACCGACATTGAATTTCTCTTAGAAGTCGCCACGCTGCTCGAACGAAAAGTCAATCTCGCTGGAATTCGCGTCATTCTCGAGATAAAACAGACGCACCACCTGGAGAGCATTTCGCTGGAAATCGTGGAGGAGGAATAACAAATGGCCATGAACCCCGAAGCCTGGACCACCCGAGCCCAAGAGGCTTTACGCTCAGCGGAAGCCCTCGCGCGAAAGCGCGACCATCAAAAGATTACCGAAGAACACCTTCTCCTCACCTTAATTGAAGAGAAGGAGGGCACGGTGTATACAGTTCTGGAAAAAACCGGGGTTAATCTCAAGGCGCTCACCAACGATCTCAAAAAGGCGATCGACGCCCTTCCTGAAATTAAAGGCAACATTCGCCAAGAACTGTCGCATTCCTTCATGACCGTTTTGGATAAAGCCGAAGCGAGCCAGAAGGTCATGGGTGATGAATTTCTCTCGGTAGAGCATTTACTGCTCGGTCTGTTGGACGCCGGTACTTCCGAAGCCGCAAAAATTTTAAAGGGGTTCGGCCTAACCCCCGAAAAAACAAAAGCCGCGCTTAAAAAAATTCGCGGCGCGCAAAAAATAACCAGCCGTGATCCGGAAGGCACGTATGAGGCGCTCAAGAAATACGGCCGTGATCTCACCGAACTCGCCGAAAAACAAAAGCTTGATCCCGTCATCGGACGCGATAATGAAATCCGGCGCGTGATCCAGGTTCTCTCCCGCCGCACGAAAAACAATCCGATCCTCATCGGGGAACCCGGCGTCGGCAAAACCGCGATTGTGGAAGGACTCGCTTTACGCATTATCGAAGGGGACGTCCCGGAAGGCATCAAGGACAAACGCGTGGTCACCCTCGATCTCGGGGCGCTGGTAGCCGGGGCGAAATACCGCGGAGAATTTGAAGACCGGCTCAAAGCCGTTCTCAAGGAAATTCAAGCGGCCAATGGCGGCATCATTCTGTTTATCGATGAGATCCATACGCTCGTGGGCGCCGGAGCCGCGGAAGGGGCAGTCGATGCGGCGAATTTGCTCAAGCCAATGCTCGCGCGCGGAGAACTGCGCTGCGTCGGTGCCACCACACTCAAGGAGTTTCGCAAATACATCGAAAAAGACGCGGCGCTCGAACGCCGTTTCCAGCGGGTTTTTGCCGAAGAGCCGAAGCTGGATGACGCGATCGGCATATTGCGCGGGCTCAAGGAACGCTACGAGATTCATCACGGCGTGCGCATCAAGGATTCCGCCATCATCGCGGCGGCCACCCTTTCGCACCGCTACATCTCCGATCGTTTCCTGCCGGACAAAGCGATCGATCTCATGGATGAG
>NVTF01000169.1 GCA_002401485.1 Elusimicrobiota bacterium
GGCATATGTTTGAAATTAAAAACGACAACAAAAACAACGGCAAGACCCTGACATTTCTAACTGGCAGGAGACCCTGACATTTCTATATGGGTTTGACACCACCTTAACAAATCTTGACCCAACCCCCGAAAGCGACTATATATACATGAGGGCCGTTCGTTGAGTTATTGAGTTATTGAGTTATTTGAAACACAAATAACTCAATAACTCAACGAACGGCCCCAAAAGGAGATTTTATGCGCTTTTTATCTACTCTTCTCGTTTCCAGTCTCTTGGTCGGGCCGGGCATTGCTCAAGGCAAGGCGGGTCGTAAGGATGAGCCGAATCCTTTTAAGAAGGAACAGGAGGCCATTACCCGACTTGGCATGGAGGCGACGATAGAAAAAGCCAAGCATGATGCGGCAATGCGTTCGCGCAGGCAGGCTCTTGATGAGGCCCTGCTGAAAAATCGAGAAGAGAAGGTAAAGGAAACCGAGGCGGACCGATCAAAAAAGAGAACGCTGGACATTCGTAAGCTGGATACGGCGTTGGAGCAGATCCAGTTCAGTGAAAAACTCAAAATCTTGGCTTTTGAGAAAGAGAAATTGTCGCTGGAACACGGTCTCGCTCTCGAAAAACTGAAGAAAGAATTAATCGTGATGGAACTGGAGCAGAAACGCCTTGAGGCGAAAGGCAAACTCGCCGGATTTCAATTTCAATCTAAATTGGCGGAAATGCGACGGGAGCGTGATCAACTCTTGCTTGAGAGCCAACTTATTTCAGAACGGGAAAAGAAGGCCTTGACGGCGCTGCGGCAGCAAAAGGAGCGATCCCAACTCGAACTCGATGTGAAGCTGATTCAGCTGCGCCATGAAAAAGAACTGCTTAAGGCGGATAATGACCGCAAGATTGAACACCTTCGAAAGGCTCATCTTGAGAATCAATCCGAGCGGGATACCATCGATCTTGAGTTGAAGCGAATCAGTCTCAAAGGATCGAAGCTCAAGTTCGATGCCGATGCGAAACAGAATTCGATTGCCTTGCTTCGTGCCGATCTTGATATGCGGGCGAAGAAACATGAATGGAAGAATGAGTCGAACAAGGCACCCGTCTTCTCGAAAATCCCCTACAAAGACGGGACGATTACGATTTCCGATCGCCGGATCGCCCTCAATGGCCCGATCTACGGTCAGGTCGCCGATCATCTAACCGAAAGAATCCATTACTTCAACAATGTTTCGGCTGATCCGATTTTTCTCGTGATTGATTATTGTCCGGGCGGATCTGTCATGGCAGGAGCTCGGATCCTGAAGGCGATTGAAAACAGCAAGGCACCGGTTCATGTTGTGCTCAAATCTTTCGCGGCCTCGATGGCGGCGGTGATTGTGACGCTTGCGGAGAGGTCGTATTCCTATCCGAATGCCGTTATGCTGCACCACCAAATGTGGGGTTTCTCGGTCGCCAATACTACCCAACTGCAGGAAGAACTCGAGATTCGCAAAGCCTGGGAAAAACGTCTCTTCCATCCGGTCGCGAAGAAACTCGGCTATACGATGGAGCGCTTTCGAAAAGAAATGTATAAGAACAATTCCGACGGCGACTGGCAGGAGTTTTCAGACACCGCGGTTAAATTAAAGTGGGTGGGCAACATCGTCCAAGAAATTAGAGAAACGGGTGTCGTGAAAAACCCGGATGCCGCCAAGGAGAAGCGGGGTAAGAATCTTTTTTCCTTGGAAGAACACGTGGACGATCAAGGCAAGTATTACGTGAAGATGCCCCGGCTGCAGCCGTTTGACCTGTATTACATGTACAACGAGGACAATTACTACCGTTAATTTCCGGTTGGAAGCGGGAGGGTGCTGACGACCTCCTGCGCCTGCGCTTTGCGAAGCTCAAATTCCTGCGCCCACTGATCATGGTCGGATCCTACTTGCTGGAGGCAGGCGCTGACGCGCGCAACGGAGCGGCAGGCCGCGCGATCGCTTGTTAGTTTCTCGAAATGTGCGGCGCGTTCCTGTGCGAAGTTAACAGCCCCGGCAACACTTCCGGAGCCGCGTTGGAGCGCGGCGTTTACTTGGGATTCGAGGGACCCTCCGGCGACGACCGGGCCTAAAAAGGATTGGACCGTATCGGAGCGTAGCAGTTGGTCCTTGATGCCCCGGGCCTTCTGGGAATAATCATCCTTCACCTTCGCCCATAATCCGTCTTCACCGTTCTGCTTCTCTAAAAAATTCGCTTTAAGGGTTTTGATGCGTTCGAGGTATTCGTCTTTTTTCGCCTGATGTTTCTCCTTCCATTCCTTAAGTTTTTTCACCGCCTCAACGCGGCATTTCATGCGCTCCATGCGCGATAGCTCGCCGCAGTTGAGTTTATGCTTCTTCATCATCGCGATGCCGCGTTTTTTCGCCTCGGCCCATTGCTGCAGCCAGACTTCTTTTTGGCTGTCGATTTGGTCGGTAAAGCGTTGGGTTTCTCGCTGCTGAATGCAGACGAAATCGGTTTCGCCGCAGGGTGGGGGTTCGTCCCGGGTTTCGGCCGCGTGGGCACCGGCTGCAGCCAGGCTTAGAACGGCCAAGAGTGCTGTTGTTTTAAACATACTTCCCCCTCGCAACCCCATTAAGGTAGTCCCCGCAGCAACTCAGCGCAAGGGCCTCAGAATCGTTTTTTTGGCAGAATTTTTCGCGGGTCGACGGGGCCTTTTGAGCCGCGAATCTCAAAATGAACGTGGGGACCTGTTGAGCGGCCGGTAGAGCCGACGGTCGCGATTTTGCGTCCGGTCCGTACCCGTTGGCCCTTTTTCACCAGAAGCTTCTGGTTGTGGGCATAGAGCGTGGTCGTTTTTTGATCGTGCCGTAAAATGACGACATTTCCGTATCCCCTTAATGTGTTGCTGGCGTAGATCACTTCACCATTGGCGGAGGCGTAGACGCCGTCTCCAATGTCTGCGGCGATGTCGATGCCATGGTGTTTTTTTCCCCAGCGTTTTCCGTATTCCGAACTGACAACCCCGTAGCGAAGAGGCCACAACCATAATCCTTTATAGGTGCGCACCTTGAATGCTCTGAATCCGGAGGCAAACGACCGGTGGCCGCCGCTTTGACTGACGGAAGGGACCCGTTCGAAGAGACCCGCTTCCCGCAGAACCTTGAGCACATCTTTCTCCTTGAGTCCGCCTTGGTCTTGATATTTCTTAAGTTCGGCAGCGCGGGAAAGATAACGGTCCCAGGCCGAGCTTTTTTTCGACGCGCCAACAGCGGCGCCGGCGACCAGCAGGAGCAGGATTGCGGGGGAAAGGCGAAGCATAGGGATAGGGTACCCCCCTCGCGTCCCCAGCGTCAAGATGGGTATAATGCGATATGACCGAGCGAATCGACTGTCGTGCCATCGCAAAGCGCTATCGGCAATGGATCCGGACGCGCATCGCCACCCTCGATTTTCTGCCCGGGATCGCGACCGTTGTGGTCAAGAATAAAATTGACCCGGGTTGTCTCCAATACCGCGATATGATCGCCAAGGACGCGGAAGCGCTCAGCGTTACCTGCCGCAACGTCGAAGTCGAAGACACGCAGTCTCTGGCCCATGCGATTGAAGGCCTGAATTCCGATGACTCGATCCAGGGCATCCTCGTGCTGTATCCTCTTGGACTCGAAGTTCGGGACGATGAAATTATGGATCTTGTCGCTCCCGGCAAAGACATTGAAGGTTTGCATTCCATCAACCTCGGGTATCTCATCAAGTACCGGCGCTTCTTGGATGAAGAATTAGGGCTAAAGTGCGTGGTCCCCATGACCGCGAAAGCGGTGGTGAAATCGTTGAAGGCGCATCCGGTCGTGCCGATTGAAGGTTCCATGGTCACGATTGTTAATAATTCCATGCGGGTTGGAAAACCGCTGGGACTCATGTTGGAGAATCTCGGCGCCACTGTGGTTAAATGCTACGATCGAACACGCCCCGATATTCTTGAGGCGTGTATTCGCAGTGCGGATATTGTTGTGACGGCTGTACCGGATCCGTCGTTTAAGATTGATCCGATGTGGATTAAGGAAGGAGCGGCCGTACTGGACGTTTCGTATCAGGGGAACATCGATTCGGAGGTTTTGGAAGGTCGAGCCGCTCTGATGACGACGCACGATAATCGAATCGGACGATTGACGCGAGCCTTGATGTTTGTGAACCTGCTTTATGCCTGCGGATCACAACCCTCGTTTGATCCTCGCGAATCCGCGGCGCAGCAGGCGTAGACCATGGCAGCGAAAAAGAAAGCAGCTAAGAAAAAAACGTCTAAAGCGAAATCCGGCCCGACTAAGAAATCGGGAAAACTGCGCGTCATGCTCGCAGATGACGAGATTTTGTTTCGCGATGTGATTAAGGACCGCTTGTCGATGGAGCGCGATATTGAAATCGTCGGTGAAGCGAACGAGGGATCTGAGGCCATTCGCATGGCGAAGAAACTTCGCCCCGAAGTGATCCTGATGGACATTAATATGACGGGCGGCATGAGCGGCATCGACGCGACCCGTGAAATTAGAAAGGTGCTTCCGAAAGTGAAGGTCCTCATGCTCTCGTCGTATACCGATGAAGTGCATGTGATGGAAGCGGTGCAGGCGGGGGCGCTGGGATACATTTCCAAACGTCTTCCGACTCAGGAACTGGTGCGTGCACTGAAAACCTTTGCGCAAGCCGGGACGATGCTTCCCCAGCCCGTTATGCACCGCGCCGTGAACCGCCTCAACGCTGCGAGCCGCCTTGGCGACACGGGTCTCGGAGAGTTGACCCAGACGCAAATGCGTGTTCTGGCGCTATTGGGCGAAGGTAAAAGCAACAAACAAATCGCGGAATCACTTGGCTGCAACGTGAAAACGGTCAAGAACCACCTGAACATCCTGTTCCAGAAGTTCGATGTTAAAAATCGGACTGAGGCTGTCGTGAAAGGCATTAATGCCGGCCTCATTGCCGGTCGTTGAAAATTCCAGATTTCCCAGTACACTGTTAGGCACATGGTTCCCGAAATCGTCAACTATGTCCGAATGCGCGCAAGCGGTCTGGCGTCGCTCGGACTTCCAACTGAGAAAGAACTCAGGTCCGCCTCCCGAAAGAAGGCGGCCGCCGGTCTTCGTCTGGAAAAGTTGTCCGCTCCGTGGAAACGGGAACTGCAATTAGAGAAACTTCGCGCGGTGGGGCGTGAATCCGGCGAAGAATTTTCGTTCGCTGTTCTCGGCGACGCGGAGCCCGGACGGTTTTGGATTTTTCGAAAACTCTTCAATAAAAAGGGGGTCTTTGAAACGCAGCTCCGCCGGGTGCAGTCGCGTCCGGTTGATTTCAGCATGCAGATGGGAGATATGGTGAGCCGCGGGATTAAGCGCAACTATTTACAATTCTTTAGACGCCTGGATCACGTGGGAGTGCGGGTTCCCTATTTGACGACACTTGGCAATCACGACCGCCGTTTCCCGCATGGTCGCTGTGATGCCGACCTGTATCGTTCGTTTTTCGGGCGAACGAATTATCATTTTGATCACGGCGGCGTGCGCTTCGTCTCGCTCGACTCGAGTCTGATTCGTTTGACGCGCTGGCAGCTGTCCTGGCTGGACCGCATTCTCGATTTTCCGGGGCGTAAAATCGTGTTTACACATATCCCCCCGGTCGGGTTGCGGGAATGGACAAAAATCGCCTGGAGGCGCGAGGTGGCCGGCTTTAAGGTCGGTGCTGACGAAATGATGGAGATTTTTTCAGCACGTGCAGTGGACCGTGTTTATTTGGGGCATGTGCACGCCTTCGGCGTGCAGGAGTATAAAGGGGTTCGTTATGTTTTATCGGGTGGCGGCGGGTCCCCGCTTTATCCGGTCGGTCAGAGCAATGTCTTTCACCACACGCTTGCCGTCTGCATCGGCCCGGACGGGATCCGTGAAACGCTTCATCCCCTTCATGGCCGACCGATTCCCGTGTCCGAAGCCGCGAACCTTATCGTTTGATAGGCGCGCGGCGCTTCTTGCTCAGTTCTCCGGTGACCATCCCCAGGATGATCAGCAAACCACCGAACGCCCCGCGCTTTGTGAACACTTCTCCTCCCAACGTCCAGGCGAAAAGCGCCGCGAAGACAGGTTCCAGCGAGAAAATGAGTCCGACTTTAAGAGGCGGCGTGCAGCGCTGCGCTGTCATTTGAATATAGAAGATGTCGTTGTGTCGCCCTATGCGGCGGCGCTCGGGTGCCTCAGTGATGAGGAAAAAGCCCTCGGCGTGACCTGTATTGATATGGGCGGTGGCACCACCTCAGTCGCCGTATTTTTTGATGGTGAACTGGTGCATATCGACGTGCTGCCCATCGGTGGCGCCCATGTAACGAGTGATATTGCCCGCGGACTGGTGACGCCGATCAATCACGCTGAACGCCTGAAAACTCTTTACGGCAATGCCATCCCATCGACCAACGACGACCGGCAACTGATCCAGGTCCCGTCGGTAGGCGAGGAGGAAACGCCGGAAGCTCATACGGTGCCGCGCTCAGTGTTGGTCGGAATCGTGCGTCCACGCATTGAGGAAATTTTTGAACAGGTTC
>NVTF01000170.1 GCA_002401485.1 Elusimicrobiota bacterium
CCGGCGGAGAGCGGCGAAAGAAGCCGCCAGCAAATAGCCGCGCTTGGGGTCTCCCTCCCCGGAGGACTCCAACAATCCCACCCAATGCGCCGCTTCCAAGGCATCGACGGTTTCCCGTTTTTCCAGAATACGCGCCGCTCGCGGCAGCATTGCGGAGATTTCTTTTCCATGCGGTTGGCGCGACCACGCGAGAAGGGTGTTTCGCAGCAGCATCACCGGAGATTCACTAATCCCCGGCATCACCGGAGCGGGCGCGCGAGACGGGGAGGACGCTGAATTATTACCGGGTTCAACCTGAACCGACTGAATGATTTTGATCGACGGATTCACCACAAGGGGGGGCGGCGGCGCTTCGCTCCCATGATTAGGAATCAGTCCCTTAATCAACATCGAGCCGGTGAACAGACGTTTAAGATGTTTCGGATATCCCTGCATCATTTCGAGTTGTTGGTCGGGATGGGAGGAAACAAACAACGATAAAGGCACTCGTTGCGCCGCCGCTTGACGGATTTCCCGCATAGTGACCATCCGGCCGCCGCGTTCGCGGAAAAGAGCGACCGAGTCGAGCCATTCGTTGCTCTTCCACCGCTCGGAGGCCCCATCCCAAGAATCACACGACAGATCCAATAAATGTTCGCGAATGATCGCGTCGCGAGGACCGGGATCTTCACAATCATACTCCTCGGCAAGCCGGCGATAGGCTTCGGGGATAAGCTCGAGCAAATCGGCAATCGTCCGCATGACGGGCCCGTCAACACGATGAGGATTGGGGGGCCCCGGGAGGCCCGGATCATCAATCGCCGCTTCGATGCGAAGCCCGCCAAGGGGCCAAACATCGGTCCCAAACGAATGGCCGGACTTCATCCACCGTATCCGAGAATTGCGGGGATGGGGACTTAAAGACAATCCGAACTCCCCCGTTGCCCGCCCGCGCTCAAAAGGAATACGAATCAAAAGATTTGTATCGGTTACCGTTGGGCGGCCCTCCGCGCGCGGGGGCTCGATATCGGCAATCGAAGCGATAGGCCGGACATTGCCCGAAAAAAAGTCCTCCAAGAAACGACGATCTGTTTCCCGCGGGGTCCATGCGCAAAGAACCCCCTCCACCGGTTCCGGCATCGTTGAATCTAAAAACGGAACACACCCCAGCCAACCCCGCTGTTCTTCAAAGGCCCGAAGCGACGTGGGCCGCCCTTGCGTACTAAGGATCACCGCGTGATCCCACAATGCCTGCAAAGCCTCTTCTGTTTGCATATCAGAGCGGTGCACCAACGCCGCGGCACGCGCGGACGCCATCGCCAACGAGTAGCGGCGTACGGTATCACGCAGGCGGCGGTCCTGCGAAACAACTTCCGCTCGCCCGGGAAGCATCTCTCCCGCAAGTTCCCTCATATCAAGCAACCCCGACAAAACAGACTCGCCCGTACTTTGCTCTTCCCACGGCATCCACTCTCGACGGTACTCGGGTCGGCGTAATGCCCCGAACAACGATGCCGAATGGAACTCAAGCTCCGCCTGAACCTGTTCGAGCAAGGACGCGGTTTGCGCGGCCAACACGCGCATGCAGTTTTGATAGAGAGCGTTCTTCACGACTCCGACCTGCGACGCGGTTTTTCCCAGTCCGTCATGCGAGAGTACGGCTGCCACCTGAACCCCGGGAAGCACGATCTGCTCAACAGCAATGGTGGTTCCTAAAATGACCCATTCAATTCGACTGGAAACAAACGCACGAGGGGACAACCAGACCGTGCCGCTCAGCGGTCCCTCCGAAAACTTTTTTTCAAAGTCCCGCGAAACAATCGGCTTGTCCTCATAGAGAACACGGTGATCGATTTCAATTTTTATCGGACAACGGCGACAGCGTTTTTCAAGGTGCCCGATGGCAGCGTCGAAACGGCCGAGCTTTTGCACTCGAATCCGCATCTGGACATTTTCCTGTCCGGGCGCCGACGCCTGACCGGCGAGATCGGGAATTTCCGCCAGGGTTTCATGATGAAGGTCATCCACGCGCAGCACGCGCAAGCTGTTGTTTTGCCTAAACTGAAGGGCGATCACTTTCGGATGCAGACGCAGGGCCGTTAAAATCCCCACCGCCAGTTCACGATTGCGCGCTGCGGCGGCGGCTTGCCCTTCCTCGACAAACAGCCAGCGATACGGATCCCGCAATTCCTCGCCGGTCCAGGGACGGCCGTCGAAGCTGATTTCCAGGCCGCCGTTCGCGTGTTTAATCCAGACCGCGGTTGCACCGGAGGCCGCCGCGGCGCGAATCCATGGGAGTAAAAAAAGTTGGGCGTCGGGCATCTGGAAACGCATAAGCTTTTCCAGCGCGCGCTTGCGATCGACTCGGAATGAACCCGATTCGATCGGTGCACCTTCGGAGGATCCCTTATAATTCTCGTCTTCCACGGCAATTATGAGGATAGAGGGTGGGCCCCATCGGCGCCAGGGCCTTCTATGAAGATAACCGATCAATATTTCACATGTATTGCCGCAGATTTTGCTTTACTTCGCCGATGGCACCTCTCATCATCGCCCACCGCGGAGCCCGCAGCCTGGCCCCCGAAAACACGCTGAGCGCCGCCCGAAAAGCGCATGCGGTCGGGGCCGATTTATGGGAACTTGATGTCGCCTTCACCAAGGATGACGCCCTCATCCTCTGCCATGACGACAATCTGGACAGGACCTTAGGGGTCTCTAGAAAATTCTGGGAATTAACCCTCGAAGAACACCGCGCGCTCGCGCCGGGACGGCATTTCCTAGAGACCGACCCGTTTGGCCAAATCGCGGCCGGAAATATCGTTAACGGAGACAAAGCGGAACTTGAAAATGCCTCGGTGGCCACCCTGCAGGAAGCGCTGCAGCTGACACGGGACCTTAATTGGAAAGTAAACATTGAGCTCAAACGAAACCCGGCCCACCATCCCGATTACCCTATTCTCACCCGCGTTTTCGAACTCATTGACGCGGAAAACATCGGTCCAAAACACGTTTTGTTTTCCTCCGCCATTCACGAGTGGCTCGATGAAATCAAACGCACACGTCCGGAATTTGAGGTGCAGCCTATTGTAGCGCTCTGGCCCCACAATCCCGCCGATTTTGGCGACCGGCGCTTCGATACCTACAACGTGCGTCGAACACGCGTTTTTCCCGATGACGTCAAGCGCGCCGTTGACCAGGGACTCGCGGTAAACGTGTATGTCGTCAACGAAGAAGAGGACATGCGCGCGTTCACCTTAGCGGGCGCAGCCGGCCTCATCACTGATTTTCCGCAGCGCCTACGTACGTTGATACAGGAGGGGCGTCTATGAGTGAGGCGTTTCTCATCTTAAACTGCTACCCGCGCAAAAGCCGGGAAAATTTCACCGCCGCAGACATCGGACACCCGCAGAATTTTTTTTCGCGCATCCTCAAACGCGAACGGCCGGGATGCTCCATCGACGTCGTCTTCGCGGCAGACCCGGACGCCGCGTTGCCCACCGGAGCCGCCCTGGAACAATATACCGGCATGTTGTGGAGCGGCTCGGATCTAACCGCCTACCACATGGATGATGACCGCGTTACACGACAACTCGAACTCGTGAAAACCGCGTTCGCGTCAAAAACACCTCAATGGGGAAGTTGCTGGGGAGCCCAAATCGCGGCCGTTGCCGCGGGCGGAGACGTCCAGAAAAGTCCCAAAGGAAGGGAGTGGGGGTTTGCCCGCGGCGTCACGATCACACCGGCAGGGCGCGCCGCCAAACTCTACGATGGAAAAAAAGATCGCTTCGATGGCTTTATCATGCATCTCGATGAAGTCACACGCCTGCCGACCGGAAGCGAGATACTCGCGACAAACAACCACTGCGACGTGCAAGCGCTCATTGTCGAGCGCGAAGGAGGATCGTTTTGGGCCACGCAATATCATCCTGAATACGATCTCTTCGAAATGGGCCGCCTGGTTGCGGGCCGCGCCAAGGTGCTTGTCGCGGAGGGATTTTTCGACACCGAAGTCGACGTACAGAAAGAAGCCGAAGCCATGAAACGCCTCTACGCCGCGCCGACCCTGACTGGATTACGGGACGCGCTCTCCATCGGAGACGACCTCCTCGACCCGGCCATTACCAATCGTGAACTCATTAACTGGATTAACAAAGTCGTAGGTTCTTAGGCTTGTATTGAGCACCTGTTGATCCGCATTTAGGGCAGTCCCGCTAGACTATCCAGGTGAGCGAACTTACTTGCTGGATTAATGATGAGAGGTCCATCCGCTCGCCGATGCCGCGGATGCGCGCATATGCGCCGCTGGTGTACATAAAAAGAGACCCCGACGGTCTGGGCGCCCGACCGCTATGGTCTCTGCTCGGCATGCAGGGTCCTTGGCACATCGTCGAAGAAAGCGCCCCCAGGCAATTGCGTCTGGAAAACTCCTCTCGAATTCTGGGGAAGGTCCTTTTGGACTATGAGATAGAAGAGAAACCGAAGGGCTGCCGCATCCGGCAAAAAGCTTCCTTCGAAGCGCCGACGCGGCTTTCGCGTTTTGCGTGGCGGTTGCTGCTTCCAGTCGTGAACCACTACCTCAAACGCCTGCTTGTTCGAATCGAACGGCGCGGCCGGATCAAGAGCAGGATTAAGAGCTGGAAGCACGCTCAGCCTCAAAATAGCTGAACGCGTCAATAATATCGAGATAAACCCCGTCAAATCCCGCCGCGATGATTTTATCGAGAGCGGCTTCCGGAGATCCGAATATTATCTTCTGCCAAGCCTCTTGCCAATAACGGACCTTGATGTTTCCGTCCCAATCGGGATTTTCCTCGGCAAGCCACGAGGGAGGCATTTGTTTCCAGCGCGGGTCCCAATACGGACGATAGGTTTCGGCCTCGCCGATGCTCAAATAGGCAAGAACCGGACGACCGTTTTTTTTAAGACGAGCAACTTCCTCCGGGGACAGGGGGGCGCTCCCATCAAAACTCACATCGATGATCAACATTGCATGATCCGCCGCGACGAGAGCGGCAAGATACGCCGCTTTGTCTGGAAATTTTCCCGGATCGATTAAATATAGAAACGCTCCGGCTTTTCCCGGCACGTTGTCCAACTCTCGACTGGTCGCCGCGAACCCCTCAAAACCCGCAGCCTGGTTCAACCGTGCCGACTCTTTCGCCTGTTCAGGGGTTTCGACGTAGTCGGTGATCAACACGCGTTTGCGAGCGGCTTTCACCCGGCCGAGAACTCCATAGAGAAATTCCCGGTGTTCCGCTCCGGTCGCCCTGCCTTTAATCGCATGTGAGAAATGAAGACTCTCCTGCCCAACCCCATCAATCGCCGCCAAATAAGCGGGCGATACAAGTTCGAGTCCGTTTTGACCGATAACAAGAAAATCGGGACGACGTGCGCGGGCGTAGGACCGGATTGCGGAGACAAATTTGATCATCTCCCCGCGGTAGTCCACCCGCTCAGGAACCAGATGGGAACACGCCATCATCGTTACCGCCATGAGTATTGCCGTCTTGCGCATGCGGGCCCGATTCTAACACATTGCCCAAGCAGCGCTAATAGTTTTGAAATCCAACCGAAATCGGCACCAATGTAACCTTGTCATCAACGCGCAACTCTTCAAATGCTTTCCATTTTCCCTTCTGATTGCGAAATATCCACGGGCGCAGCGATTTCTTAACGCCGTCCACCAGTGCGACTCGAGGGATTCGAATCGAAAATTCATCGATCCATTCCACAAGCTCCGGACCCCACATGGTTTTTGAGGATTTCACGGGCACGGCATACTCCAAAACAATGCGATTTCTATTTCCGTCGCGTGTTCCGATCTGAATAATGTTCGGCGTCAGCGCGGGCCCCAAATCGAGGTTGGATGCAGCGAAATAAGACGCCGTCGGCGAGACTGCGGGAACCCCGACGATGCGGAGGCGTGAGCCGGCCCTGCGGCTGACCAAGGAAAAACCCCAGGACGCAAAATAACTGTTTCGGACCAAATAGCTCGAGAGCTTCCCAATGAACCCGCAAAAGCGGTGATTTCTGAATTGCTTGCCGTCCTCCGGGTTGTTGCGAAACGTCGCTTCTCTTTTATTGGCCAAAGGCAAATGAAGAGTGTCGGTTATGCGAAATACGTGATGCGGTGACTTTGCCAAGAAGACTTCTTCTTTTTCCGCGGAGATTCCTGCATGACACTCTCGGAAATCCGGCGGTTTCTTCTCAGCGTGAGAAAGAAACCCGAACAAAGACAAAAACGCGATCACCGATTTCATTGCGTGCCAAGAAACACCCGCATGCCCGATCGCATGCTCTTATGAAACGCCCGGCTCGCGGCAGGCGTTCCGATGCGCCCCAACGCCTGCGCCGCGCTGTAGCGAACATCGGGATGTTTGTCGTTTAAGAGACGTTTTAAATCGC
>NVTF01000171.1 GCA_002401485.1 Elusimicrobiota bacterium
GTCGAATACTTCGGCCCGGGACTCGTCAATCTCACGCTGGCCGACCGCGCGACAATCTCGAATATGGGTCCGGAATACGGCGCGACTGTCGGCATTTTCCCCGTGGACAACCGCACGCTGGAATACCTCGCACTCACCGGGCGTTCAGAAGAACAAATCCGCCTGGTTGAGGATTACTGCAAGGCCCAAGGATTGTTCCGATTGGACGACGCTCCCCAAGCCATCTATTCCGACACGCTCGAACTCGACCTGTCGACGATTCGGCCCTCCATTGCGGGACCGAAACGTCCCCAAGACCGCATTGAACTCGATGCGGCAAAACCGTCATGGACGAAAGCACTCGACGAGCTTATCGCCCGGGATGAAAATCCCGATGCAAACGTGAAGGTTCCCGTCACTGTCGGAGACGACTCCTTTGATCTTGGCCACGGCGACGTTGTGATCGCCGCGATCACCTCCTGCACAAACACCTCCAATCCCTGGGTCATGATCGGCGCGGGACTCTTGGCGAAAAAGGCCGTTGAAAAAGGCCTCACGCGAAAACCATGGGTAAAAACGAGTTTAGCCCCCGGCTCCAAGGTCGTCATGGATTATCTTAGAGAGGCCAAACTCCTGGAACCGCTTGAAGCACTCGGTTTTTACCTTGTTGGTTACGGCTGCACAACCTGCATCGGAAACTCCGGACCACTGGCGGAACCGATCCAAAAGGCGATCGAAGATAAAAATCTGGTGGCCACCTCCGTGTTATCGGGCAACCGGAACTTCGAAGGGCGCATCAGCCCGCACGTCCGAGCCAACTACCTGGCTTCTCCGCCGCTTGTGGTCGCCTACGCGATCGCGGGCACAATGAACAAGGACATCACCACAGAACCCCTGGGAACGGATAAAGACGGGAGACCCGTCACCCTCAAGGATCTCTGGCCCTCCGACGAAGAAATCAGCGCAATTGTACAGCGCTCGGTGCAAAAAGACATGTTCGTCAAACAATACGCTGCGGCCGGTGACGGCCCGGAGTCCTGGCAAAAAATCTCGGCAGAGGCGAGTGAACTTTATCCGTGGGACGCGGATTCAACCTACATCAAACACCCTCCCTACTTCGAGGGTTTTGACGGAAAACCCCGGGTTGCTTCCGACATTGCGCAGGCGCGTGTACTTATGATCCTTGGGGATTCCACCACAACCGACCACATTTCCCCGGCCGGCGCGATCGCCGAAGACGGTCCCGCGGGCGAATACCTAAAGGCGCACGGCGTTGAAAAAAAGGATTTTAACTCCTTCGGCTCACGCCGCGGCAACCACGAAATCATGATGCGCGGCACCTTCGCCAATATTCGCATCCGCAACCTCATGCTCGACAATGTTGAGGGAGGCCGCACGGCCCACCAGCCCAGCGGCGAAGAAATGTCGATCTTTGATGCGGCAGAGCGCTACAAAAAAGAGGGCGTCGATACCGTTGTCATCGCGGGCACGGAATATGGAACCGGATCCTCACGCGACTGGGCGGCGAAAGGGCCCAATCTTCTCGGCGTCAAGGCCGCCATCGCCGCGAGCTACGAACGCATTCACCGCTCGAACCTTGTCGGCATGGGTGTGCTGCCGCTCCAGTTTAAAGACGGCACCGACGCGAAAAGCCTCGGCCTGACCGGCAAGGAGACGATTTCGATTACCGGGTTAGCCGACGGCATCAAAACCGGCATGATGGTTACTGTTAAAGCCGATGACACGACCTTTAACGCCGTAGTCCGGCTCGACACTCCGGCGGAAATCGAATATTACCTTTATGGCGGAATTTTGAGCTACGTCTTGGCGCAACTTTCAGCTAAAGGGAAAAAGAAAACGGTCGCGACAGCCTAGACTAACTCAACATCCATCACGCCCGCGCCGAGACCGAAGGACCGCACTTCCAATCCTCCGATGCGTCTGGCCCAATCCCCGGTTTTGGGCTGAAACGCCCGCGCAAAATCGAGAACAGCAAACAGCGGCCACGAAACGCTCTGCCTAAACCGAAACCCAATACGCCCCGGCTCGGTGGTCACGCCGCTGATGGGGTGACGCTCGCAAACTGTTTTGATGATCGCATCCAACTGCGGATCGCCGAGCGATGTTTTGCCCAAGGGAGCGGGGCTGCCATCTGAGACCGGCCGCACCCACGCGATAAGATCCCCTTCCAGCCTCAGCCGGAGGCCGGAAGGTGCCTGCGCCCCCTCCAAACCACGTGGTGACCCCAGCGCCTTGCCAAGCCGGGAAGAAAATTCATTCCAATGGGCACGCTCGTCACCGGTCAGGCTGAACTCGACTTCACTGCGGGAAAACCCGTTATTGTTGTCGAGACGAACGACATACCCCAAACGACCGTTCCCGCCAAGAGCCTTCACCAGACGACCGGCGGTTCCGTCGCCGAGCAACGCAATAAGATCACGTCCCGTCATCGTTTCTTGGCCTTTTTCTTTTTTAGAGATTCACGCGGCGTTCCGGAATGCCATCCGGTATCTCCCAGTTGAAACACATCCGCATGTTCCTGCACCTTCTTGCGCGCCGAAGCGATCGCCTTAGGATCGAATACCAGCATTTCATGATACTGGAGCATGAGTTCACGCCACATCCACAACGTGATGCGCCGGCCCAAATCGGTCAACTCGGCGTAGCCGGACAACGTTCGCAGCATGATCTCCTGATGAAAGAGCCGGCGCGCGGTATTCATTTCAATCGAAAAGCGATCCTCTTTGGAAAACTCCTGCCGATGCAGCACACGCAGGAGATAACGGGTCACATTTACAAAGGCATGCGCGCCGAGCAGCATGCCATGCAGGCGACGCGGGTCCGGGCGCAACGGCGAATAGACAACTTCCCCGGCCTGCCCCGGCTTGATGAGCGGATCCACCGCGAACAATAGATTCATCTTTTGATGGCAAAACTCGTGAACAATCGTTTCCGCCTGCAGAAGAAGATCATCGGAATGAGACAAACAAAGCGCTCCGCGTAAATCTTTATACGACGAGCTAACGCTTCCCATGCCGCTTGGATTGTCGAGGGGGATAATGAGTCGCAGATAGTCGGAGATTTCGTCATACAGGGGCTGATCCACCTCTCCCACGTGCTGCATCGCAGCACTTAAGGTCTCAGCAAAGCGAGCTTCGCCTTGGGGGGTGGGCTGATGCACCCCGTGCACACGAATCGGCTGCAGAACCAAGGGATCACGATATTCCACCCACAAGGTCTCTGTGATCGGGGTTAATTCACGCGGAGTTCCCCGCACTCCCGACGCGGCCGTGACCCGAACCGCCCCGCCCACTGCTTCGCAAACGGCGTCACGGCCCGCCTCCGACGCTGGGAACTCGAAATAGAGATGTGTTCCCGTCAGATGAAAACGCGCTTCGGGACTAAGACGAACCGTGAATTTTTTCTTCGCGCCCGTGAGCACGGCCTTCGCCGCGGCGAAACTCTGCAGATATGGAAAATGAGTCCCCCAATCATCTTCGCTGCGCTCGCCGTTTTCGAAACTCCGGCCGACCGACAACCAGCAATCCAAGGCCGGAAACATCGCCTGGGCATCCCGGATTTGCGCCGGTCCGGACAGCAGATAGGAAATTGATTTATCGAGGGCGTAACGCTTCAGGACGGAGGGAGCGCCCTTGCGCAGCAGCACCCCGAGACGTTTTAAGTCGCTTAACGCTCCGCCAACACGTGAGGCGCGAACAAACTTCCATTCAGCGTCGACGCCGCCGCCGACAACCCAGCGTTCCTCGTTGAGGCGCACCTACTGATTCTGCTCTTCCCAGGTTTTCGTGATGCCGAGAGGATCGGCACCGCTTTTATCTTTTTTCAGCTCGGCGATTTCCGTTTCCGCTTCGGCAATCAAACGATCGATTTCGCTTTTCTGCTCATCGGAAAGTTCGGTCTCGGGCTCAGCCCCCTCAGGCCCCGCCGCTTTGTTCGCGGGAACAAGCCCGCGCGAAACAATGTATTCCATAGTCTCACGATTGCTGCCGACGAGCTTCAAGCGCAGCGCCTGATTCTGCACTTCCCGGTCAAACAAGGCGCCAAGACCCTCCAACGCGGAGCGATCCGCCTTCAGCTTGGAATGAAGCGTCACCGAGAGCTCCCCATCTTCGTCAAAAATCTGCGCGTATGCGCGATCGGCAAGAACGTGGGCGGCCATGCGAACGGCATCGATCCCCCAGCGATCTTTTTCAATCGAAATGACAACCTCGTTGTCCTCTTCTTCGACGGTGTGCTTCACGATACAACCTCCTCGGTGTATGACACGGGCCGGTAGCGATCCCCCGAAAGCGTAACGGAGCGTTCCATCGTGATCGCCTTAATATCAGGAGCGCCCATGTACTTCATATAACTCCGGTGCACGCCAACGCAAGACTCTTTGTAAACGCACTTCGCACACTCCTCATGATTTTCCACCAGCTTAATATCAGAAAGCGTGTTATGAACGAAGGGCCACAACCGCGTCGGCAGTGTACACAAGGGAAAGTGATAGAGACGCACCTCCTTGAGCTTTTGCAGGTTTTCGTAGTTGCGATCGACGTGCGTCGCACATTCCGACATCGGAAACACAAGCCGATCCCGGTATTTCTCGGCGAACCCCTCCACCTCGACGAACAGAAAACAAAGCCGGTCAATATCGGGGAAACGCTCCAGCAGCATCTCAATGAGACCGTCCAGGAACTTCACCTGAATCCGGGTTAGGATCACGCGCACCTCGACCTTTTGATTGTCTTTACGCGCGTCCAGGGCGTGACGCAATCCCTCCATCGTGTTCTCAAAACTACCGGGCGCGCGCGAGATGCTTTCATGCGTCTTCGCGTCGTAACCGAAGATGGGAATCGCGGCTTCAAATTTATCGCCCCCGATCGCGAATACGGATTTGCAGAATTTTTCATACGCAAACATACGCCCGTTGGTGAGAAGGCGGATCAGCCGTGACGGGAACTCTTTTCGAATATGGCCGAGGATCTTTAGAAAATCGGGATTGAGCGTCGGTTCGCCGCCGGTGAGATTAAAATAGTCGCTCACATCGTCGAATTTCAGGAAGCGACGATGGCCTTCTTTATACTCCTTCACCTTGCGCGTGATCACATCGAGCGTGTATTTCTCGTTGGTACCGCGAAACCCCTCAACGGGATTGGAGCAGAAGACGCATCCGATGTTGCAGTCGGGCCATATCGCGAAGTCAGGCATAAATCAGTGAACGGGCTTTAGCTCCGAATCTCCCCGGCGTTTCAGGTACTCCCTCCAGAGTCCCTCACACTGATCGTAGAGGCGGCAGTCATCACAGACAGGGGGTTTGATGCGTCCGTTATTCTGCCGCGACGCTCCGACATCGTCATTTTGAAAATCGGGCGCCCAATGGCGTGTTCTAAAAATTTTGGTCTCACGGATCTCTGAAATCTGGTCTAAATATTCTTCGAAGTAGCATAACGGAACGTAGCGCACCGTCCACTCACGTGTCCCGCCGGCGCGGCCGATATCCAGCATCTCCCGCATATACGGCGCGGCCTCGGAAATTTTCGGCACCTGTGCTTCAAACTGTGAAAACGCGCCCCCGTAATTGGGATCTACAAAAATAAATTCGGCATGAGATAAATTCAGTTTTAGAAATAACCGCCCGATATCGGGAATGTGCTTCATGTTTTGCAGCGTCACCGTACAATTGGCATGAATCCGCTTCAGGCCGAATTTGCGGACGTTTTCAATTCCTTTCACGAGCTGATCGAAGGCCCCCGGCACAGCGGTCATCTGATCGTGCAATTTGGCATTGTGGCCGTGGATCGAGAAAATGATCTCGGTAACCCCGGACTCCACGGTTTTGCGTGCAAAATCCTCATAAAAAAACATGCGCCCATTGGTCACGACCACAATATCGTCATACCCGAGCTTCTTGGCGGTACGCACCAGGGGGATAAAATCCTGCCGCATGGTCGTTTCGCCGCCGATCATTTCCAGGTAGGTCACTCCTTTGGCGCGTCCTTCGACCATCTCCTTAATGATTGTTTGAGTCGTTTTATCGGGAACATCGCGCTTATTAAGGTCGATGCAGAAATGGCAGTGGCTCGAGCAAGAGAAACCAGTAAAAAGCACTAGTTTCTCTACCCTTTTCCCATCCGCCTCTGCTTTTAGGACCGACAAAGCCTTCGGCATAGAACCGCTCCTTTCCTTAGTATGGGGGGTATTTGGCACCAGCGCAATAGAATCTCCTCTACAAGTTCCCGTTGTTGAAGCTCATAATCATAGCGGAATTATGTCTCAGAACCCACGAAGAACTAGCCCCGGGGCTAATGCCGGTCACTTAAGGGTTTTCGCGCGCCGGATTGGATATTTCCGGCCCCACCTTTTGACTGTTCTAGAGTAAGTTCTTT
>NVTF01000172.1 GCA_002401485.1 Elusimicrobiota bacterium
CACCGGGCCGTGTCCCGGATCCCGCCGCGCCCGTGGGGCTGCCTGCCCCGCCGCCGTTAAATCCATCACCATCCACATCAATGCTGGCGCCGCCCGTCAAGGTAAAGTCGCCGGTGGTAACGATATTGACCTTCGCCGCCCCTCCATTGATGTGATCAATTAAACCACCGCTTAAGACTGTAACCGAAGTCAGCTGCAGCTCCACAAGGGTATCCTGAATGAGCGTCGCGTTATTTCTGATTTCCAAATAACCGCCTACAATTCCAGTCGATATGGTAAGAGTGGAATTGCTGACGCCGCCCAATACCAGCGACTGAAAATTGATCGCGGGCGAGGTGACCGAGACCGTTACCATAACGCTGACGTCGATGGTGACATCGTCGGCCGCACCCGGAACAACATCACCGGCCCAATTGACCGCGTCGTACCAGTTGTTGTTGGGGGAGGCCCCGCCATCCCACGCAATCGGGACAGCCCATGACGTGGAGAAACCGCCGCTTAACAGGGCGGCGGCGGCAAGCGCGCGCAGGGGGGAAAGAAATCGCATGGGGTTTATCTATTAGGAAGAATAACCCCGAAAACGTATTGAATCACGAATGAATCCTGAAGAGCGGGAAGATGAAAAAATGTCGCTTTTTGCGTAATTTTTTCAAAGACCTGCGCGCCGCGCAAGAATCTTCACACGCGCGAGCAGCATTTTGCTTTCAAAAGGCTTGGTGAGATAATCATCCGCGCCCCGCTCGTAGCCCGAAACCTGGTCTTCAATCAGGGAGCGAACTGTCAACATCAAAATCGGTAAATTACGAAGGCGCGCATCATCACGCACTTTTCGCGTGAGTTCCAATCCATCCATATTGGGCATATTGAGATCGAGCACAGCGAGATCAATCTTTTTTTTCTGAAGGGCCTGCCAGCCCTGCACCCCGTCAACAACCGGGACCACAGCATAACCGCCTTGCGTCAGAATTTCGGTTACAAGTTCGCGAAACATTTCATCATCGTCTGCGACCAATACAGTTGCCATGATCAATTCTCCCGGAAGGCGTAGCCCACGCCGTATATCGAACAGATCATCGAACCGTAGCGCCCCATTTTTCGGCGCAAGGATTCGATGTGTTTATCTACAGTTCCCGGGCGGATGTCGATGGCCTTGCCTTTGGAAACCGATTCAAGAATAAAGGCCCGGTCCAACGCCTTGCCCGGCTGCTCTAAAAACAGTGCAAGAAAAAGAAATTCAGTGGGTGTTAATCCTGTGATAGGCGTCCACCGCGCACGCGTCCCTTTAATCCAAGCCTCTTGCCGGGAGCGGTCCAGCTTTACCTCACCCCCCGGAGATTTAAGAACATCCAGCGCGGACGCCAGGCTCGGCAGGATGCGCCGCAGATGGGCCTTCAATTTGGCCGTCAACAAACGGTCATCCAGGTCATGATAAAAGTGATCGTCGCAGCCCGTATCAAAGGCATCAATCACTTTGTCGGGATCAAGATCGGTATTGGAGGTCAAAATAATCGATGCCCCCGTCGAGGCGGCTCGAAGCCGCTTCACCCCTTCCGGAGTGCGCGCTTTCAATACACCCCAATCCAGCAGCACAATACCAAAGCGCTCCTTGGCCACATCCGCTTGAAGCGCCTCGTATCGGGTTTGCGGCGACACCTGCCACCCCTCCCGCGACAAGGTGGTTTCCCAACGCCGCAAGCGGTTAATATCGGACGCTAGAATCCAGAAGGTTAGCTGCGACATCAGTCGAGCGGTTTATCCAATCCAGAAAGATCCAACATATATTTTGCCATCAAAGCCCAATCCACCGGTTTGTGCAGGAGACGAATATACGGGTCATTCTTGGGCACAATTTTCTGCGCCTCCGCAGGCGGCATGCCGGTGACAAAAATAACCGGCAGGTTCTTGGGAATATAAGAGGATGCTCGCAATTTTTTAAGCGCGTCAACACCCGTGCCAAATCCGGGCATTTCAATATCAGAAATAATCAGCGACAAACGCATACCTTCCGCCTGAATAACCGACTGCGCTGCGTCTTCGGCACAGGTAACACGATACCCAGCACCCTCCAACTTGGCAACCAGCATGTCTCGAATCAAGGGATCGTCATCAACAACCAGAATAAAGTTTCGTCCAGGCGGCGGCTTAAACGCTCCCTTTTTGGGTGCTGCCGCTGAGGGCGCGGATGCAGGATGCGCCGCTGGAGACGCTGCAGGACGCGCGGCCGGAACCCCGGGCTGCGCCGGTCTGACTCCGGGTTGCTGGGCGGGTCTGACTCCGGGCTGCTGGGCCGGTTTGACTCCGGGTTGCTGGGCCGGTCTGACTCCGGGCTGCTGGGCCGGTCTGACTCCGGGTTGAGCGGGATTTGCCGCCGGACGGGCTTGGGCGGGCGGTGCCCCGGCCGCGGGTTTTCCTTGCAGCGCCGCTATGGCCTGATCAATCGTCGCCGCCGGGACCCCCTGCTTTAAAAGCTGGGCCTTCAACGACGCGACCGGATATTTCGCGCTATGGAGCTTAATATACGCGACGATTTGCTGCAATGTAGCCATTTTTTTATGCGCAAACGAAGACTAGCCCGGTCCCGAAGGGGGCCGGACTGCCGGCGTCTACACTTTCAAAGTTTAGTCCGACCCGTTGTAAAAATCAACAACGAATTGTTACAAAAACATCTTAAATCCATCTCTCACGGGGCCTCAAAAACAGTTGAGAGCCCCTGCCCGAGCCCAATACACAGGGTTGCAAGCCCGCGTTTAGCTCCGCGGCGACGCATTTCGTGCAGCAGCGTGGTCACAATTCGGGCACCGCTGCAGCCAAGCGGATGACCGAGCGCGATTGCCCCGCCATTAACATTGACTTTAGAGGGATCTATTTTCAGATCCGCTATACATGCGAGCACCTGTACCGCAAACGCCTCGTTGATTTCTATCAGGTCAAAATCGGCGATGTTCATCGATAAACGCTTAAGAAGTTTGTTTGTGGCAAATACCGGCCCAAGCCCCATAACCCGGGGATCCAACCCGGCCGAAGCGGCACCACGCCATATGGCCAAGGGTTTTAAGCCCGCTTTTTTAGCGGCCTCCGCCTCCATCACCAACAGGGCCGAAGCCCCATCATTGAGCGAGGAACTATTGCCCGCCGTCACACTCCCGCCCTTACGAAAAACAGGTTTAAGAGCGCCGAGTTTTTCGAGATTTGTATCACGCCGGAAGGTTTCATCCGTCTCGATCACGATCGGATCCCCTTTTCGGCGAGGGACGGTGACGGGCACAATCTCTTCGGAAAAAACATTGTCCGAGGCGACCGCCGCCTTTTGGTGACTCTCGAGCGCAAAGCCGTCCTGCGCCTCCCGGGAAATGGAATAACGCTCCGCTACATTTTCGCCGGTTTCCCCATTGGACTCAAGAGGAAAACGCGCTTCGTGTTTTTTATTCGGAAAGCGCCAGCCGAGCGCGGTATCGTACGCCGTCTTATTTCCAAATCCAAAAGCCTTCTCGCTCTTTGCGATTGCCCATGGCGCGCGACTCATGCTTTCCACGCCGCCGGCAAGATAAACGTCTCCTTCCCCGGCGATAATCCCGCGTGCCGCCGCGTTAATCGCTTCCAATCCCGATGCGCACAAACGATTCACCGTGCAGCCCGGCACGGATTCCGGCAATCCCGCAAGCAGAACCGCCATGCGCGCGATATTGCGGTTGTCTTCCCCTGCCTGGTTCGAACAACCAAAATAGACATCCGAAATTTTTTCGGGATCGAGCGTTGGAACACGCTCCAACAAACCCCGGATCGCAATGGCGGCCATATCGTCGGGACGCACCGGACCCAACTGCCCGCCATGCCGTCCCATCGGTGTTCGTACCGCTTCGACAATTACCGGAATTCGCGTCGTCATCGATATCTCTCCTTCTCCCATTCAAACGGTCCACGCGGCCACAACAGCCCCATTTTCGCGGCAAGATCAATATCTTCGGGGCCGGCAACACCTTCATCCACCAGCCGGTGGGCCTCCGCGAACACACTCTTCAACACCGCTTCTAAAATTACTTCCGGCTTCACAGGCCGCTCGTCATAGTGCTCGACAAGTTCGCGCAGCACCGGATTTCCCGTGCCGGTCGGCGAGTCCCCGTACATATAGAATCCAGACCCCTGCCGACGGCCCCGAAACCCGCGACCCAGAAGCGAGTAGGTTAAAGCCGAGGGTTTCAGGCGCTCGGGACGATCCAAAAATTCATAAACGATTTCCGCAACCGCATAATCTTCTTGTAGGCCCAAGAAATCAATCATCTCAATGGGCCCCGCCGGAAAGCCGCCGAGACTGCGCAGCATGCCGTCGATGCCCGCCGGCGTGCCCGCTCCCTGCGCCACAAACTCCAGCGCGGTATGAATATAGGGCCGCGCCAGACGATTCACAATAAACCCGGGAGAATCCTTGCAGCGAACCGGCACCTTGTCGAGCCGTGAAACAAAATCCACCGCCGCCGCAACCGACTCATCACTTGCGTGTTGATAGTGCACCACTTCGACAAGCTTCATGTGATGCACCGGCTGGAAAAAATGAGCGCCGACCAGACGATTGGGATTTTCGACCGAACGCCCGACCACATGCACCGGCATTCCGGTCGATTGCACGATGAGAAGTTTTTTTGGATCGAGATACGCGTCGATGCGGCGAAGCAGGTCCTGCGTATGCCCCGGGTCTTCCGTTGCGCATTCAATCACAATGTCGCAATCCGAAACAACATCGATGCGGGTGGCCTTGCGCAGCAGGCTAAACGCCGCGGGTTCTTCCGCCCGGTGCAGCCCCTTTAAGACACGTCCTTCAACACGGCACAAGGCCTCATCGGTGTCATCGATCACCAACACCGGCAAGCCGTGCTGAACGCATGCCTGCGCCAACCCCGCGCATACCTCGCCGGAGCCGACAATGCCGATCTGCGGCTCAATAAGAGGAGGCATGAGGCGGCAAACCCGTCTTTAAAAAGACGGGTTCAATTCCTCCTCGACCGCGATAGCGAGTTCCTTCAAATTCAGCGGCTTGTAGAGGATTCGGGTATCGGGACGAAACTCAACGAGCCGCGCTTGCCGCTCCGGGCTCTGCCCCGTCATAAAAATAATGGGAATATCTTTTGTCTCCGGGCTCGTGCGCAGCAGCGCTTGGGCGGTCCCGCCGCTAAGGCCCGGCATGTCCAAATCCGAGAGAATGAGATCCGGCTTCTCGCTCGGAACACTCCGGTACAGCATGGCGCCGTCGGAAACAGTGACGACGAGGTAGCCCAGATCGCTCAAAACGTCCGAGACAAGCGAACGAATTTCCGCGTCGTCATCGGCGACTAGAATTTTCTTTTTTAAAGTTTCGTCCGCCACTATTTTTTCCATTCCGACTTCAGCATTCCCCAGCATTCTTGGTCGATCCAACGGCCATTCAACCGCTGGTCGCAACGCAAACACCCTTCATAACGAAACCCTATTTTTTTAAGAACCTTGCGAAAAGAACGGTTGGCAGGATCAATACGCGCCTGCAACCGGTGGCGATTTAATTTTCGAAACGCGTAGTCAATCATTACACGCCCCACTTCGCTACCGAGCCCTTTATCCTGACGATCAACGGCGATCCAAAACCCGATTTCCGCCTGGGCGCGCTTGTCATCACCCATCCCCTGAAAGGCCGCGACGCCTACAAGACGATCTTCTTTGTGTTCAAAAATCCCCCATACCTTCACGGTCGCATCTTTTTCACACGCCTCGATAAATACACGACACTCCTGCTCGCTCTGCACGCCGCCAACCCAACGCAGGCGCCGCTTGAGCAGGTCGCGCGATGCCGTCACCTCCGCATACAGCGGGGACGCGTCGTTGTCTGTCAACGCGCGAAGATAGACGCGCCGGGTTTCCAGCTTATCCTTGGCCATGTTTACTTCGGCTGCGGGCTTCTACCAGCAGGCGCGCGAAACGACGGCGCGACATCACCACCTGCACGTGAGAGCCTTCGCCGATTTTACGACTTTTGTCCCAGACCTCCAATCGCGTATAAACCCGGCCTCCTTGACGGCGAACGAGGGTCGCCGTCACCCGAAGATGCACGCGCATTCCGACCGGCCGCAGATGCTTCACCAACACCGCACCCCCGACAGCCTCCTCGTTGTCTTCCAGATACGGGGCGAGCAGCATACGAGACGCGGTTTCCATGTGATAAACCATCGCCCATGTTGAATACAACGGATGTTTCACCAAACCTTCAAGTCCAGGTTTCATCCAGGGCTCAACCTTGAATGGAAACTCCACCTTCATGCCGCGTTTAAAATGGGATTTCATTTTCCTCCCGCCAACACTAATGCAGAATTAAGGACCTTTTCAGCT
>NVTF01000173.1 GCA_002401485.1 Elusimicrobiota bacterium
CATGCACGGATGTGCTCGAAGAATTGGAACTCGACACCTTGGCCGAGCTCAACGCACAGTTGACCGATGCCACCTTGGTCACCGGCGGCCATACGACCGACACCAATACCAACGCCAATACCATCTGTACGGGAACCGACACCTACCTGGACGGTAATGGGGCCTGTGATACCGCGGCGACCGCGAACACGGTGAGCACCCTGGTGCGGCGCGACGCCTCGGGGAATTTCTCAGCTGGCACAATCACCGCGTCAACCCTGAGCGGGAATTTGAGCTGCACCGACTGCGTCAACTCAACGGAGATTACCGACATTTACACCTTCAACTCGGGCGACACGATGACGGGAGCCCTGAATATGAATGTGGCTTCGGGAGACATCACGTCCACCAGCAACGGTAATATCGACATCAGCCCCAATGGCACCGGCAGCGTCGTGCTCGGCGGGACGACGGAGGCCTCCGGAGCCGCCGCGGGAGACGTGACCGTAACCGGGCAGACCTTCTTCGGCACGGGCGGTTCGTACCAGGTCACCAGCGCCGGCGTGGCAACCTTGGCCGCTTCGACGATCGGTGATATTGACAAAAATGCCGCAGCCATGCACATGGGCACCAGCGGCGCCGCGAGCGGTACCGCCGATGTTTTTGTCTGGTGGGACGGCGCCACGGGCAGTGGAACTCGCATCATGTCACTCAACGCCAATAAAGAACTCAAGGCGCAGACCTTCACAACGACGGGCACGCCGGACATCGCGGAATACATCATGGCCGAAAGTGATGTTGAGGCAGGGGATGTAGTAAGTGTGTCTGCGAAGAGTTTAGAGGTGGCGGTATTGGGGAGCGAACGGGTGCAGATTCGAAAGTCGCGTAGCCCCTATGAGTCTGAGATCTTGGGTGTGGTTGCCGATGGCACCAGTGGGTTTCAAATCTACTCCCATCTCAAAGATTTGGACAAAGAACACCCTGGCCAACCCCTCGTTTTGGCCGGGCGTGTGCCGGTCAAGGTGACCTTGGAAAACGGGCCGATTAAGTTGGGGGATTATTTGACCTCTAGTTCTACGCCGGGATATGCGATGAAGGCGACCGAACCCGGTTCCACCATCGGCATCGCACTGGAGGCCTTTGCTGGAGAGGATGGAAAAACCGAAGGCCGGGTACTGACCTTCGTCTCCATCGGGGAGCGCAATTCGGCGCAGCGATTGAACACCTTGGTCACGGAGGGTGAGCGACGGGGCCAGGAGATCGATGAATTGCGCCGGGAATTGGGCGAACTCCGGTCCTTGATCAAAGATCGGCGCTGACCCGGCACTAAAAAGTAAAAAGAGGATATATGACGCTTATAGTCCCTTTGCCCTCCAGGAACCTCACCATTGGACCCATAGCCTTCGATCCCGTGTTCAATATAATCACGCGTGACCCGAATCGGCATATTACTTCTCGTGTTTTTCCATTTCCTTGGCACCGCCCCCGACCTTTGGGCGCGCGCCGCGATCAGGGTTAACGTTAAGGGTCAGGCCCTGACACCCCTGGCCAACGTCTCCCTGGTCTTGGGCCTACACTCCGCCTCAAACCCTCACTCCTTCGTGACTCCCAGCCTCTCACTGGGAAATTCCGCCCTGCCGACGCTCTCCCTGGCACTCCCTGAAGTGATGCCTTCGGCACCGCGACCGGTGCCGCAGGCCAGCACAGCCCTTCAGACGGCGCGCCGCGTCCCGAAGTCCTTTTCTGTCATCCGCAAGAACGTGAACACCCAACTGAAAAGCCCGGGACTGCAGCCGGACGCATCATCGTCGTCCTCGCGAACCGCGGGAAATAAAATATTTGCAGCGCTCCTGGGGAGAAAGATCCCTGACAGCGTTGCCGTGGTGGCGGCACACGTTTCCCCGAGGGCCTCCTCCCTCCATCGCAATGCCGCCGATTCGGCGTCGCGAGCCGCGCCGCCCTCGCCTACGGACGAAAAAATCTTCGCCGATCTTCGGGAAAATCCTCCGTCCGCCGTCTTCTTCGACTACGACAAGACCCTCGTCGATACCGGCCCTGATGGGCTGAGCCTGCCCCCCAGCCCCGAAGTCCTCAAGGGATTGATCCGACTGCTTGAAGCGGGCCTGCCGGTTGGCATCGTGACCGCGCGTAATCTCGACCGCAAGGGTAAGGAAGGCAGCATCCCCGACAATATTTGGGAGCCGCTCATCCAACACATACCCGCACGGCTGCGCCGCAACCTCTTCTTCGCCGGGCGGCTTGGCGGCGAAATCGCTATCTTCAATAATCAGGGTAAGATCATTCGAATCATGGACAGTGCCTGGGGGCCCCGGGAAGTCGAGGCCATTACCGACAGTCTGAAATACACCTTTGCATCCACCGGCGTCTCGAAGCACGATGTCATCATTTCAGAAAGCCCATCGCGCACCTATATTAAATTCGAAAAAGGCCTAGACCGCGCCGAGGATTTCGCTGATGCCCTCAACCGAAATTTTCGGAAAAAGAGACTGGGAATAGAGGTGGTCCGGGATGGATCCTGGGTCTACTACAGCCGCTTCAAAAAACAGGAAGGAATTCGTCTCGTCTACACGGCCATGCGTTCGAAGGGTTTTACTCTCCAGGAAGAAAACCTGGTCATTGTCGGCGACGATTTCAGCCTGCCCTTGGGCGGCGACGCCTCGCTCGCCCGGGGTTTTCCCGCCTCACGAGCCATCAGTGTAGACTATAAAGCTGGCGACCGCATGCCCGACAATGTCCAGCCGCTTTCGATCAAAAGCGGCCAGGCCAGTCAAAAAATAATGGAAGCCATACTCGCCGGACTCAAGAAGAACCCCCCGACCGGCAGTATTCTCCGCAAGGCCCGAACCCGCCGCCAAGTCATCAACTTCGCGTTGGGCGCGGCCGCGGCGATTTCCTTGCCCTGGCTCGCCTCCCATATCGGTGTGACGGCGGCGATCGGCAGCGCAATCCTCTCGGTCATCGGTATCCCGCAAATCATTCGCAATTTCCGCAAGGGTCGGGAGGCAACGAAGGATCTCGCTCCCGGAAGTTACTCCATCTGGCTGGCGGCCGCGACCCTGTTAACGGTGGTCTCGATTGGAAATGGAACAAGCCTCGTTTGGACTCTCGCCAACGTAGCGGGAATCGTGATGAGCATGATTGTCATCGGCCAACTCAATTACTACAACCGCGACACGCGCACGCGTCGCATGACCCTGGCATCCCTCTTGTTGTCGGCTGGCTTCTCGGCCTTGGCGTATCATTCGTTATGGTTCTCCCCCGCGACCTGGATCTCGCTCGCATTTATGGGGGCCATGGCATTGTTGTGGGTGCTAAACATCCCGCAGATACGCGCGAACTATTTTCTCTATCAAAAAGAAGCGCGGCCTCCCAAGGGGGTGCAGCCGTTATACCCGGCCCTGGTCGTCGCGGGCAGTCTATTTCATCTCTACGCGGCGATAGCGCTGGGGGATTTAATGTGGGCCGGCAACGCAATCGTCGGCATTATTACGGCGGGCATCGTCGTTCTCCAAATTTTCGCGCCCAAATGGACGAATAGGCGCATCCGGCTTTTCTTCCCGCGCCGGGAATTTCCCTAAACCCTTTTTATATATATACGGCGGTCCCATGAGGCAATCGGGCACGCGTATTTCCGTCCTGCCGGCCGGGTCAGGGAACAAAATGAGGGCTCTATTCGTAGCAACGGTATGAATGCCGATGTGTGGAGAAAATGTCTTGAGGTCCAGGTTGGTGCCTCACGACGTGAAACCGAACGCTTGCTGGTCGTATTGGGCGAGATTGAGGACCGCGCTCTGGCCGTAAAAGACGGCTACCCATCTCTATATTCTTATCTGACCGGGACGTTGGGGTTTTCGGAAGTGGAAGCGGTGATTCATCTGAAGGCCGCGCGTGCGGGTCGTCATTATCCCGCCTTGCGCCGTTTGCTGCGTCGCGGCACACTCTCACTTTCAACCCTGGCCGCGATCGGTCCGCATCTTTGCCGCGACAATTGGAAAACATTGACCAAGATGACGGCCGGCATGCCGATCGCGGATGTCCGGCGGATTCTTGCCTCGCTCGACCCGAAGGCGGAACCTCGTCAAGCGGTTCGATACGCCGGTCCGGAGTGTGGTCCCGCTCGGGATGCGGGGCCCTCTACGCCGCCGTTGCCGCGGCGCGTCGAAATTGCGTTTGGGGCCGATGAAGAGTTTCTCGATCAACTCGAACGGGCGCGGGCGTTGCTGCGTTCCAAATATCCCTCCGGAAAATTCGAGGATCTTTTTGCTGAGGCAATTGAGGCGCTCGTGCAAAAGGCGGAAAAACGATCCCTCGGGCGGCCGAGAGCGCCGCGCTGGAATCGTATCGGCGTGGAGCGTCCCCAGGGGGCTCGCTACGTGCCCCAGAAAGTGAGGGCGGAGGTTTGGAAGCGGGATGGAGGACGCTGCGTGTATGAGGGCCGTGACGGGCTGCGGTGCACGGAGACAACACGACTCGAGTTCGACCACCTCGTGCCCTGGGCGCTCGGCGGCACATCTCATGATTCACGCAATATCCGGTTGATGTGCCGGGTGCACAATCAGGCCCGGATTCCCGGGGAACTGCTTCCGAACCGCCGGGCCCAAGAATCGTTGGGGCCTATTGCTGACCCCGGAGGGCCCTAAGGGACCTATCGCTCGATTTTACTGCGGTTTACAATGGAGTCCTCTATGAGGAAGCTCCTAGCTCTCCTAATTGCAATTTCCTTTCCCATGAACGCGTCCGCGCGCGTGCTCGGGCGCGTGCCTGTTAAGACGGGCGCTGTTGTCACCGGCATGCCTCTGGCAGGCCCGTCGCTGCTCGAGGGACCGTCTTTAAGCGTTGGTCTTGTGCCGTCTTTGCATACTTCCTTGCCGTTGATGGACCCTGTCTCTTTCGCGACGCCAGCGCCTGTGGCGGCACTGCGGATGGTTCGTCAAAAAAGCGGGATTGCTCCTACCGCCATTCGCCAAATGCTGGCGACTACCGTCCGGGAAGTGAAACGCGAAAAACCGGTTGGAAAACGCGCCGCGTCCATTGGAAGGATGTTTGACGGAGGGAGTTTCTCTTTTAATGCTGCGGACGAACCGTTGGTTGGGCACGGTGTTGCGCCTAAGCTTAATCGCTCCCATAAAGGACGCCAGGCCGTGCTCGTCGATATCATAGATACCGGCTCTCGCACGGATTTAGAAGCGAAGATCCTTCTTCTTGAGCGGGATTACGGATTTTTACGCGAACGCAGTCAAGAACCAGAAATTCAGAAGAACGCTCCCTTGCGGTTTGTGTGGGGTTCGGTTCCAACGAATGGGCTGGCGCGAGTGAAGGAAGCGCCGTTCGTGATCAGCGCGTCTGAAGCGGTGCTTTCGGTAGAACGGATGTCCGCGTCTCCGGCAAAAGATGTCCCCGGCGAATCGTATTTAACGCGCATCCTTAGGAATGTTCATAAGAAAAGCGAAGGCGCGGCGATCCTTTTAATGGGGCCATTTGCCATCGGAACCCTGCCTGGTGCGTTTGGCCCGCTTATGGTGGGTGCAGGAATGTTCGGTGCCCTGCCTGGTTCTCTCGGCCCTGTGATCTTGGTCGGCGGTATTCTGGTCCTCGCCTCGTTTACCGCGGTGCAAGCTGTTTTTAGCAAGGCACCACCCGGGCTTAAAGCGGCTTTGACCCCCGTCGCTATCGGTGCTGCGGCAGTCACGTTGGCGGGTTTGGGGTATTGGTTTGGCGCAGCGGTGGTCGGGGCGAACGCGCTGGCCGGTTGGGTCGCGCACAAACGGCTCTTGGGGCATCAGGGCAAGACTGAGAATCGAGCGGACAGTTCCGCGCTTTCCACTACAGGTTCGGCGGTGTTGACCGGGCTCGGTCTTTCTCTGGTTGGCGCCGGCATTCTGACGATCAATCCGATCTGGGGCTGGTCGTGGCTGGCGGCGGCGAGCGTGTCTCTCTTGCTAGCGGCTTGGCCCGCTAAGACTGCTGATCCGGACGCGGTTCCTCCCAAAGACGATCTGCATCGCGCCGGGCACGCGCTAATGTCTTTTGACGCGCATGCCGAAGCCTCTAAGGCGACCAAGATGCGAGCTGGGTCTCTCTTCGTCGCTGCGTTGTATGTGATTGGGATGTTCTCCGTCGTATCAAATTTGCCGAATCTCGCAGCGGTGTTGGGGGCGTTGGCCGTTCTGTCAATTTTTACCGCGATGTATCACAGCATCGTTGCGAAGAAAAAGGTGGTGGAGTCCAGCGCGCATCTCATTGGTTTTAACGGCGGGGTTTTGCCGAACAGTCTGGAAGAAACCGAACGCTTGCGTCAGGAGGCATTCTCCATCGCCGCGACCGAGCGATGGTTGGGAC
>NVTF01000174.1 GCA_002401485.1 Elusimicrobiota bacterium
AGGGAGACGGAAATGACGGCAGGGCGATATTGGCCGACATTTGCTCTCCGGTTCGACTCGCGAGTTTTACCTCAAGCCGACCTTTTCGATAGGGGTTCATCAAATAAGAGGAGCTGCGGTTCACGAATCAGCGCCCGGCCGACCGAGACGCGCTGCTGCTGCCCCCCGGAGAGTTCCCCCGGCATGCGCTCCAATAAATCAGCAAGGCCAAGCCACTGAGAAACATCCGCCGCACGTTTGCGCCGCTCCACTGTCGAAACACCCTGGAGCTTCAGCGAGAAGGTCATATTATCGAACACCGTCATATGCGGATACAGCGCGTAGGTTTGAAAAACCATGCCGACCTCGCGGTCTTTGGGATGCACCGTGTTCACGCATTTTCCGTTGAAAAACACTTCCCCAGCGCTGGGTTCGATCAGTCCTGCGGTCATCATCAAGGTGGTTGTTTTTCCGCAGCCCGACGGTCCCAAAAATACAACGAACTCACCGTCGCTCACTTTCAAATTGATGCCGTCCACCGCGCGATGTTGGTTGTAGTCCTTTGTAAGGTTTTTGAGTTCCAATTCCATCGTTCTTACCCCGCTCCCTTCGATCCGCCTGTGTAGATGTTCATCAAGTGTTTCTGCGTAAAAATAAAAAATCCAAGAATCGGTATCGTCTGAAACAACCCGATCGCGGCCAAGGTCCCGTACGCGGCCGGGGCCGTGTCGGTCATCGATTGCATGAGGTAGGTCGCGAGCGTCGCGCTGCCTTGATCCATCATGAAGGTGTACGGGATGAGAAACGATCCCCAGCCGGTGATGAAGGAAAATATCGATAACGCGGCGACACCCGGCCCGGCCATCGGCAGCGCGATGCGCCAGAAAACGCCCAACCGCGTGCAGCCGTCGAGCAAGGCGGAACGCTCCACATCCCAAGACAAGCCGTCAAAAAAGCCTTTCATCAGCCAGATGCCCAACGGAAGCTGCATCGCCACACTCACGAGGATAACGCCTCCCATCGTGTTGTAGCCGATCCAAGGCCCGAGGATCGGAGACGAGCTCAACCCCTTCAACACAAAATAGATCGCGATCAGCAAGGTGACGCTGGGGAAGGCATGCAGGACCAAGGTCAGCGATAAGAGCTGGCGGCGATATGGAAACTGGATGCGAGAGAGCGCGTAGCCGGCCATCGATGAAATCAGGACCGTGAAAAATGTGAGTGCCGCCGCAAGCACAAAGGTGTTTAACAACGCCTGCCACAAGACCGGGTCCTTGAGAAAGGCCCAATTCGCGAGAGTCAGTCCTCCGAAATTTCCATTCGAGTCGACAGGCATGAGGCCGTGGGTACGAATAGAAAACGTCGAAATAAACATCCACAGATACCCCACAATAATGGGGACGGAGAGGACAATGAGGAGTATGACTCTAAAGGGCATCGATTTTAGGCTGCGACACAAGTTCGGAGAATTTGAAGAATTTCAGATAGACCCAGCAAAACCCAACGCCGATCACCACCAATACCATGGCGAGGGCTCCGCCGAATCCCCACTGAAAATTCCCGTAATAATTATTCAAGGCTGCGTGATACGCCCACAACGACCAAACCTCCATGCCGCCCGCGCCGTCATTGAGAATCATGATTTGCTCAAACGACGTCAACAACGAGAGGGTCTGAAAGGTCACCACAAACAGCAGCGGCCATTTGATCATCGGCAGGATGATATGGCGCACGCGCTGGAAATAATTCGCGCCATCGATCATCGCGGCCCGGAGATAGTCCCGCGGAATCGCCTCAATCGCGGAGGTAAAAATAATCATGCCGAAACTCGCGCCGATGAACCCATTCACCAGTACGATGAACAGAAACGGCTGGGCCGCGACCCAATTCTGGGGCGTCACTCCCAACGGCGCGAGAAAGGAATTGATGAGGCCGTACGGGGCGTCCGCGCCGAGATACTTCCACATCAGCACGTAAATGACCGACGGCGTAATCCTCGGCAGCAGCCACAAGGCTCGAAACGCCGTCCCTGTTTTGCCTCCGATGCTGGTGGTCAGCAGCGCGATTGCCAGGCCGAGGCCGACGTTGAACAGCAACAATGTGACCGCAACATATTTGAGCGTGATCCAAAGATGCTGCCCGGTCGCCGGATGGTTGAGGATTTTCACGTAGTTGCTCAGGCCCACCCACCGCCACTGATCAAAACCCGTATCGGTGCTGACGTTGGTAAACGACATCAGCAGGATGATGAGAACGGGCAGCAGAAAAAACAGCAGGACCAGAAAAAAAGTCGGCGACAACAAGGTGAAGGTATCTTCCTGCGAAAGTTCTTTGGCGGTCTTTTGCATCAGCGAAATACCAGGTTATCCTCGCCCACATCGATGCGCATCAAGGCGATGGCATCGGCCGCCGCTTGGGACGGGCTGCGCCGGCCGCTCTGGGCTTCTTCCATGGCCCCCATGACAATATCGAACCACTGCGAGAATCGCACGTGATTGGGCTGGAAGAACGACTTCCCGCCCAACTTGGAAATTCCGTACAGAAAGGTGTTTTCCTTATAAGGTGCGTAGTCGAGCTGGGATTTTAAGATGGCGAGGTGGGAGCTGTCGAGGGCATGCCGCGTATTGATCTCCGGCGTCGTCATCAGCGCGAGCAAACGCAGGGCCAATTTCTGCTGCATTTGACCGGAGGCCTTGGCCTTGGGCACGAGATACACCAAAGGATGCACCAAGGTCGCCGGGGTGCCGCCTTTACTCCCCGCTGGGGGCATCGCGTAGCCCACCGATTTATGGAGATACGCCTCTCCGCCGAGATCCGCGGCGTATTTCGATCCCCACGAAGACCAGTTCCAGATGCCGCCTTCCCAAAAAAGAGCCTTGCCGTGTGAAACCGTGTTGTGCCAAATGCCCCATTCGGTCCCCAAATAATTTTCGGGCGTAATGCCCGCATCCACAATGCGGCGTTGAAACGTAAACCAACGCGTCAGGGATTGTTGGTCTGCGACGAGCCTTCCCGTTTCGGGGTCATCGATGCGCCCGCCGAAGGCGTAGTATTTCTGGATATGATCACTGCCGCGCGTCGGCCTATGCCAATACCCGCGGCCGCGGGGGACCACACCGGACGCGACGGCTTTTTCCGCCAAGGCGATCATGTCGTCGGTCGTAAAACTTCCGTCTTGGATGCCCCGCTCGAGGGTCTTCATGCGGGCGGGCGTCCACCCCATCTTGGCCAAGAGCGGCTTGGAGTAAAACAGAACCCGCGCCTCGCTGTCCTGAGGAACACCCCAAATTTTTCCGCGAAACATCGTGCTTTCCCACAGGTCTTCGCGCACATCGGCAAATGCAGGGTCTTTTGCGCGCATCTCGGCGACGGTGTCGGCAAGAGGGACAATCAGTCCCGCACTCGCCCAACTCGCGATATCTTCATGGCCGGTACAAATAATATCGGGCGCGAGATGGGAATCGGCCGCCATTAAAAACTTTTTCTTGTAATTGCCCCAGGACGCCGGATCGTTAATCGCATCAATGGTGACCCGAACACCGCTCCCCTCTTCTTCTAATTGCCGGTTCAACGTGCGCGCAGCGTCCACCGCGGAATCGGTTCGCCAGTGGTCAATCGGGGCGGCGTTGCCCGCCCAGATCTTGAGGGTCACCTGAGACGGGTCGCCTCCACGAGTGGTGACGGCCCAGGAAGCGTCACCCGTGAGGATGCGGTACACGGTGGAGCCCGAAAATAACAGGAACGCGGCGATGATGATCCGGTTTCTCATTTTATTTTTGCCACCATGTCAGCCAGCGCGGCAGGAAAAAGTAAAGCACAGCAGTCAGACCAAAAACAGGGGCCAACCAGAAGAATAGGGACGGAAATACAGGATTAAGGCTCGTGCTCAACAAGCCAATCATCCCCATGCCCAAGGCGCCCATCAAGGCCGACACAGCGGTATAAATCCCGAAGACAATTCCCATTTGATGCGGATTATCCCGCTGTACTTCGTGTTGGATCAAGGTGCGCAGGGTTGTCCGGGCGGGCGCGATCAAGAAAGCGAATAACCCCATACCGATCATGACGGTGAGGGGAGACATCGGCAACCATCCCAAAAACGCGAAGGGCAGGAACCCGAAAGCCGCCAGGCGCAGCCAGCGCATCAGCGCGGGGAAACCCGAATAACGGCGGGCAAGATAATTCGCGAGGGTATACCCCATAAAAAATGCGAATACCGCATTACCCAGGAAGGACCCCATTCCGGAAAACTCCAGGTCGCCCAAAATCGGCAGGACCGCCGAACGAAACGGGGTCGCGATTAACTCAAACGCCGCCAAAAGCCCGAACAATCCCAAAAGGGTTTTGCTTTTTAACAGGTTCATGAAGCCCTGACGCATCTGCGCCCAGCTGAACTTCGACGTGGTAGGCCCGATCGAACTCAGCGAAACGAAGTCCGGCATGCGTTTGATGTAAATCGGCAAAACGATAAGCAAATGAATCAACGGGTAGGCCCAAATAACAACAATCGGCCCAAAGAGATCAATCATGTGGCCCGCCGCAAGCGCGGAAAGCGCCGCCACAATGCCGTAAACGATCTCCAGGGTTATATTTGTTCGCTGCAGCTTCTCCCTATTGCTGCCGACGAGAGCCGGAATGATGGATCCTTCCGCGACTGCGTGGGACGCGCCCAAGGCGTTGACCGAAATATTCATTCCCACCATTAACCAGAGCGGGGTCAGCCCCGCCCAATAGAGCAGGGGAAGCCCCGCAGCGAACAAACTCATCGCCGTGAGACTCCACACAAACACCTTCTTGGTGCCAAAGCGATTAATAATCGCTCCGGTCACAAGAGACATCGCGGCATATCCCAGCGATCCGATGGCAAGTACCGCCGTCAACGACGCCTGCCCCGTGACTGTGGCGGTCAAACCTTCTTTAACCAGCAGGAAGAGAAAAAACGGTTGGGCGACGCCGAATAGATACTGCCCGAAGAAATGCGCGCCTCGCCCCACATGAAACCAACGCAAGGCATTGGCGCGTTTATCCGAGCTTAACCACTTTTCAGAAACCGCCTCAGGCCCCGGAACCTCGGGAACGGTTGCCGCTTCAAATTTTATAAGCGGCGCGGACGCATTGAGGGCGGGCATGCGGCGACGGCTCCGCTGCGCGACGACACCGTCCACACCTGCGGATCTGACCTGGGGGTTTTCAAAGAACGAATCCAAACGGTTACGCGCCTTCTGCGGCGACAAGGCTGTTAGTTCTTTTACCGTGACCGTTTCGGCCCGGCGAGACAAGGTATTGAGAACAGGTGATCGATCGGACTCCTGCCGGGCGATATTTGACGAGAGTCTCTCTGCAACAGGAACCACAGCAGGGGCAGTCTTAAACCCCACCGAAGGCTGGACAACCGCAGAAACAACGGAAGCTGCTCGATGTCTCTCAAGGGCGGGGACAACCACGTTGAGGACGGGCAAATTGGAGCTTACGATTTGCCCGAGAGGGCTAAGATTGGCGAGGTTAAGCGATGCCGTTCCGTCAATCCCGAGCGGGACAGCGGAAAACACAGCCGGTGCGCCTTTGCTGACTGCAACCGTCCGAGCCAATACAGCGGCGCTTCCCGAAACGGGCAAAAGAACCACCGAAAGAGTCAAAAGGAGAGCAGGTAGGCGCCAAAACACTCCTATTATTCTCGGCAAAATACGTCTTTATTCTATGACACAAGACTATCCTTCCCTATAGGCCAACGGGCGAGAAAATTTATGGGTCCAAAGGCTTCAGACTCAATCGCTTAAAAATTCAGCGTCGTGTTGATAAAGAAAAAATTAAATGGGCAATTGCAATTCGACGGATGACGCTGCGGGGCCCTCGAGGTGGACCACATGCTTCGCCCGCATCCGGACTAATCGAAACAACGCGGCGATTTTTAGACCCCAGTGAGTGGGATCGTATTGCCACCAATGCAGTCCATGTTTCTCCCGGCCCGGATATTTGTGATGGTTATTGTGCCATCCCTCTCCAAGGGTCAACAGAGCGAGCAGCGGATTGTTGCGGGAGTCATCATCCACTTCAGGGAACGGTCGTGAGCCAAACAGATGGGCCACCGAATTAATGGAAAAGGTGGCGTGAAAGAGGGCCACCGTACTGACAAAAAATCCCCAAATCACCAATTGCCCGCCGGTCACCCCCAACCCGGGGTAATGCGCCTCGAGGAAATTGCCCAAGAACAGCAGTCCGAAGGCAAAACTGGCCGGGGCGACCAAATGCCAACGATCCAGCCAGCGTAATTCGGGATACACCGCGAGATCGGGAATCACCGACCATTCGGT
>NVTF01000175.1 GCA_002401485.1 Elusimicrobiota bacterium
CGGCGAAGTTCGTGTTTGACGGGATGAATTGGCCCGATGATCGTGCGGGCTTTGCCGTGGATTCCCTGGTCAGTCACGGGGTTATTGTTTCGGGATCCCGCATTTATCGGTCGATTCTCGCTCCCGGGGTGCGCACGCACAGCCGGGCGCTTGTTGAGGATTCAATCCTGCTCGGCAATGTGAAGATCGGTGCGGGCGCCAAGATCAAAAGCGCGATTATCGACAAGGATGTCGTGATTCCCGAGGGTGAAGAGATCGGCTACGATATCGAGAAGGACCGGAAGCGTTTTTCTATTTCCGAGAAAGGCATTGTGGTGATCGGCAAGCGCAGCGTCGTTAAGTCGACCAACGGCTTATAATTTAATTTTTTCCAGGTAGTTGGGCGTGTCGTCAAATTTTGAACCAAGCATCATCCCACGTCCGGCCATCACCAGAGAAACAAAAAAAGACCGCGAACATGCCCCCCGCAGGGACGATCATAAATTCCGGAAACTCAAAATGCCGCTGCAGGATCAAGCCGACTGGTCGGGACCACGCCCAGGCCGGCGCCGATCCCCAGGATCAACGCAAAAATGATCCCGGCATACAATTCGAACTCCGGACGGACACCCTTGCGCCTTTTTATTTTTAGATTCGGGCTTAGAAGTCATCCAGTTAGGTCATCCCACGACGGTATTCTAGCAACGTCTGCACTCGTTTAAAAAACCGACACTTTTAAGCAACCTGGCCATAGGCCTCCCGCCCCACAAGTACCCAGGCCAGAGGACTCTTTCGCCGCCCCCGCCGCGCACGTATCCTAAAGTTATAGGAGATTCAAATGAAGACAACCCATCTACTCGTCGCTATTTTGGCTCTAAGCCCGCTCGCCGCCTCCGCCGCCTCCGCCGCCCCCGCAGCGGACCACGGCAAGGATCAGTGGACCACAACCTTTGAACAGATGATCGAGGTCCATCAGGCCATCAAATCCCTCACCAAGAAGGATGGACAGGCCGCCGTGGTTTTAAAGAAGCGTTTTGCCGTACTGCGAGCCTCCCTCACCGCGATTGACGTCAAGGTCATCCAAGCCCGCAGCAAAAACGCGTTAACGCAAACAGGAAAACGCATGGAAATTTTCTTCGGCGGAGGATCAGACGGCCCGGAGTTCTTTGATGAAGCTTCTTGGAAGGCATCCATCAGTGGTGGCGACTGGGTCCCGCCCATCGAGAAAAAGACGCCCGTCGAGGAAGAATGGGTACACCCGGACGACTGGAAGAACCGCTTTTGAGTTGACGCCAAAATATCAGCATCACGATTAACAGCAGCATCAGCAACAACAGCACTACCATCACCACAACCACAGAAAAACCCGCTCGGATTAAACCGGGCGGGTTTTTCATTGAAACGAAGTCTTCCCTCTAATCGGACCTTCTCAGCACCGATGGTTGCGAGCCCGATGATAAACGTAAGGCTCATTGAGCCCCATAGAATGCAGGCCCTATAGACATACGCCTAGAAATTTTTGATCCCAATGGGAATCCTGTTAAGCGCCAATATTATCAGGAACAAGAAAAGTTTCTTTATGATTGGGATGATGTTTTTTATACAAAAATGAAGAAAAGACTCAATCTTCCCGATACAAATATTTTTGGGTTGGCGCGAAATGAAGCAATCACGACGGTTCCGAGTATTCTTAAACCCCGAAAAAAAAGGTTTATTTCAATTGACTGGAAGACAGGCCGTCATGGCATCCGCCTCGTCCCAGCATCGATCCCGCCTGGAGCGGAGAAGGCGCCCCCTGGATTTAAGATCCTCGATGACTATGTATTCACGATTCCCGGGGAATATACGATCGAGACCTTTTACGAGGGGGAAATTGATGCCGAACCTATATTCCCGCATGATGTTCCTTTGGTATTCGATTGGGGCCTGCTAGCTCTTCGATTTGTCGGGTTTGATTTTTATCCTGATCCCGACACTTGGATTGAACAGAGATACATCGTTAATATACGTTCCAACAAATTGCATTTCACGGTGGCCCCGCAAAAATGACGAAGTTTATTTTCTTCGTTGTGCTTTTAGTCTTTTCGACCAATGGCTTATAATTTAATTTTTTCCAGATAGTTGGGCGTGTAGTGCTTCCAATGCAGCTCTTCGCCGACACGTTTGCCCATCGCATGCAAGCCTTCGTCCTCTCCATGAACGAGGAACGCCTTGGGTTTCGCCTTTGAAGTCCCCAGCCAGCGCAGCACGTCATCGGAGTCTCCATGGGCGGACAGCCCTTGGATGGAAGCGACCTTGGCGTTGATCGTGTGAGTCTCGCCGAACATTTTGAGCTCCCGTTTCCCTTGAATCAGCGCGCGCCCGCGTGTGCCGTCCGCTTGATATCCCACCAGGAGGATTAGGTTTTTAGGATCGCCGCCGCGCGTTTTTACATGGTGCACGCTCCGGCCTCCGGCGAGCATGCCGCTGGCGGAGACGATGATCATAGGACCCGGTTTGCGGTGCAGTTTTTTGGAATCCTCCAGGCGTTTGACCATGTGCATCGTTTTTGCGGTGATCGGACATTTATCCGAACTGCGCAGCAGGTCGACCTTGAGATTGTGCTCCAGACCGTAGCGGCAGTAGATATCAACGGCGTCGGTGGCCATGGGGCTGTCCACGTACACGGGAACATCGGGCAGTTCTCCGCGTTCCTGAAGTTGGCGCAGATGATAGATGACAAGCGTCGTGCGCCCGATCGCAAAGGCCGGAATCACAACGACACCGCCTTCGGCAAGCACAGGACCGATGTGCTCTTTCAGGGTTTCCTGTACGGGACGGGCGTCAACAGAGCGTCCCCCGTAGGTCGACTCGACTAGCACGTAATCGGCGTCGGGCAAATCAGAGGGCTCCGCCATGACTTCGCGTTCGTAACTGCCGATGTCTCCCGATACAATCACCTTTCGCCCACCGATATCGGCTTCCACAAATCCCGCTCCGAGGATATGCCCACTGGGATGGAATTTAATAGTGACGCCATCGGCGACTTCGAGGGATTTTCCGTAATCGAGAGTCCTCAATTGACCGAGTGACTCCTGGGCGTCTTCGCGCGTAAACAGCGGCAGCGCCGGACTATGTTTTGAGTAGCCTTTCTTGTTCGCGTAATTCGCTTCCTGTTCCTGCAGGTAGCCCGCGTCGGGAAGCAGGAGTCTGAGCAGTTCCGTCGAGGCTGGCGTGCAGTAAATCGGACCCTCATAGCCCATCTTGGTTAAGCGCGGCAGCATGCCGCTGTGATCGATGTGGGCGTGGGTGAGCACCACCGCCTCGAGGTCGGCGGGATTCATAGGGAACGGATTCCAATTGCGCAGACGCAGTTCCTTCAAGCCTTGAAACATACCGCATTCGAAGAGGACCTGACTGTTTTTTGTTCGGGCTAGAAATTTTGAACCGGTGACGGAGCGCGCAGCTCCAAGGAACTCTAAGGTGGGGTTGTCGTTGGCCATGAGAAACCTCTCGTCGCTAGGGTAGGGCCGCGGGGTTTTTTTGTCAAGCAGGACCGGGAACTTAATTCTTGATAGAATTAATTTATGGCAACCCCATTTAAGGTCTGTTGTATCGCGAGCGCGCAAGAAGCTGCATTGGCAATCCGCCACGGAGCTGCGGCGCTTGGATTGGTCTCTGAGATGCCCAGTGGTCCAGGCGTTATCTCCCTGGAACAAATAGCAGAAATCGTGAAAACCCTGCCGCCGGGCGTCGCTTCGTTTCTTCTTACGAGCAAGCAAAACACCGCGGAAATCATCGAGCAGCAGCGGCAGACCCAGGTGAATACCATTCAACTCTGCGATCGGATTACCGAGGGAAGTTTTTCCGATCTTAGAGACGCGTTTTCCGATGTAGCGTTGGTAAACGTTGTGCATGTTCAGGGCGAAGAATCCATTCAAGAGGCTGTTGATGTCGCGCCTCACGTCGAAGCGCTTCTGCTGGATTCCGGAAGTAAAACCTCCAGCATTAAGATATTGGGAGGAACCGGCCGGACCCACAATTGGGACATCAGCCGGAGAATCACCGACGCTGTCAAAATTCCGGTTTATTTGGCCGGGGGCCTAAACGCCGGCAATGTAAAGGACGCCGTTTCCCGGGTAAATCCCTACGCGGTTGATATCTGCAACGGAATACGCACCGATGGACGTTTGGATGAAGAGAAGCTTCAAGCCTTCGCTCAAGCCCTTCAAGGAACGTAAAATGACCCAGAATTTTCCGGGCCATTTGCATCGAATTAAGGACCCGTAAGACTCTCTCCCTCCATCCTGATTCTGATTACAATGAGGGTCATGTTAACTCTGATTCCATTGCTGCTGACCTTGACGCCGGTTGCGGCTGCCGCAGGATGGACCCCGCCTACTCTTAAAATAGCGGTCACGCTGGATAAAACCAGCCAGGCCGGAGCCGAAGTGAATGGGGATGTTCTTGCCGGTTTCTTAGGCGTGATTCAAATGCACGACATTGCGGGACTTGGCGGCTCCGCCGAAGAAACGGCGTCTTGGTCTGCGGGGAGGAAGGGGCTGAGGCTGATGAAAATCGGGGGGCACTTTCAATTGCGCGATAGCAACGGAAACGTTCGCCAACTGGAGTCGGGTCTTGGCTCCCGACTTGTCCATAATCTCGAATATTTTGGGATGACGCCCGAAACCCTTGCCCATCCCGTCAATCGAGCCGAATTGGATCGTTTTATCATCTCATCCGAGGGAGTCGAGATGGTGGCGAATTTATTCCTGCAGGCTTTTGACGGGAGTCTAACGTATCAAGGCCAAACAACAATCCCCGAACTCGGCGGTGAGGCGACCCTCGCTTCGGGCCGTTTATCACTGAAGCAGGCGATGGGCCGGCCCTTGGGCGCGTTAACAGCATTAACACAGGTTCGCGACATCGAGGGACTTCGGGCCTTTGCGGCGGCCTATCCAGCGGAGATGAAGACGATGGATGAAGAAGGGGTGTTCGCATTTATCCTGGAGAAGTCTCAATTTTGGGACGATAATCCCGCCAAGGAAGCGGCTCGAAAGAGCATCGTTCGCAACGCCGTTTCTGACCGGATCTTCGTTTCTAATTATTCCTGGATACTCTCCCGAGCGGATCAGTTTGAATTTATCTCGAGAAACTCCTGGGAAGGTCGTTTTGTGGGCAACTGGCACATTCACCCGCCCATGGTGGGTAAATCTCGTTTTCATACAACCGGAGGACCGAGCCACCCGGACATAGTAAGTGCGGCGGCAAAGGGAAGGTCCCTCTTGTTTGTATTCCAATCCGACGGCTTTGACTTTTACGACCTCGTCGATTTTGATCAACGGCCCTATTCCGTTTCAGATCCCTCCTTTGTCACGCGTTTCCGCTCACAGGCGTGGGAGACTCGTTTTGCGGCGGAATTCACGGCGCGTTATGCAGTGCCAGGCGCACTCGCGGCGCATTAGGTCCTAAGGACCAGGCTTATTTGGTCCTATTGCCCCTTAAGCAATAACCACGATTGCCTCACACTATCACTATGAAGGTGGTACGCTTTTTCGCCGCGTTATTGGCCCTGATTTTAGCGGTCCACCCTGCTGCGGCCGCCGGAATCCGCGTAGTCTCACCGACTCCCCGGGCAATCCGGGCTCCTCTCTCCCAATTGAGAACCGCCCTCACGGCCACTGTTTTTCCCAGCCTTACTCCCGGACTCGACCTTAATTGCCTTGCCGAATTTAAGCACACCTGTGGAAGATGCAGTTCTCCACAAAGCCGTCGCGGTGGCGCAGCGCATCGAAGCGATTGAAGCCGAGGAAGGCCTCCTCGAAGCGCTCCTGGCCACAGCGCAGGGCGATCTTGCGCGCGGTGATCGCGACGCTGAGCATGTGCCGCCAGAGCCCCATCCGACGATAGCTCCCGCTGTCTTCCTTGGACTTGAACAGCTCCGCGACGGAGACGGCCGCCGCCAGGCTGCGAACGTGGTTGAAGCCGAGGTAGAGGATGGCGTCGTGCACCGTCGCCACCTGACGATCCAGACCGTTGGCCGCGGAGTTGACCGTCTGCAGCAACCGCGCGGTCAGCGATGGATCGCTCTCGACGATCGACTTCAAATCGCCGATCGTCGACTCCGGGTGACTGACAATCTCGATCACTCTGATCGCGACGGCCGGAAAGCTCGAAATCTCGCGAACGCGCGCAACTGCGGTTTCCAGGGCATTCATTCTTGGGGCGTCAGCATACACGATTTCGCCGGGCAAAAACCAGCACAAGATAGGGGCTG
>NVTF01000176.1 GCA_002401485.1 Elusimicrobiota bacterium
GTCTGGTGAAACTGTTTCATATCAATTGCCATCGAATTACCCCAAAACCTTCTTCACTGTGGCTAACAACTGATCAGGATTAAATGGCTTAACTATCCATCCCGTCGCACCCGCAGCTTTGAATCGGATCGCCCGGACCGATTCAAGGACCATGGGAGAAAAATCCTGGGCTGCCGTGGGGGCCACGAACATGGTCTGGGTCGGCCCCAGATTGTGAAACGTGATGGGCGTTATTATGTGTTCTATACCCGACGCACGATGGACATGTGTTATTTCTTCGGGGTCGCGGAGTCTCGCGACTGCAAACGCTGGAAGAGAATCGAGAATCAGGCTGTTAAAATCAGCCATTCAAAATCCGGGTGGGATTCTAAGATGGTTTATTTTCCTTCCTACGTGAACACCCCACAAGCGTCGTATCTGTTCTATTCGGGAAATGATTTCGGGCTCGGCGGACTCGGCGTCGCGAGCGTTTCTAAATGATTGAGGTGCTGCCCTATCAGAACTCTCGAAAAGAGGAATGGGATGGATTTGTGAGACGCAGTAAAAACGGAAATTTTCTCTTTTACCGCGACTTCATGGAGTACCACGCGGATCGTTTCACCGATGCGAGCGTGCTTCTCTACAAGAAAGGAGAGTTGCTCGCTCTGCTGCCCGCATCTGTTCGGGGTACGAAAATTCTTTCGCATGAAGGCCTAACCTTCGGAGGGATGCTGCTTCCCCCGGAAACCGCAAGCCCGGATATCCTCGAGGCGGTTGCCGCCTTTGTTCGTTATTTTAAATCACGCGGAATGACGAGTATCGGCTACAAGGCGATCCCGTTCGTTTTTAATAAGAATTTTTCGTCTGAAGACCTCTATGCGCTTTCCCGGGCCGGATTTCGTTTGGCCGGGCGCAGTCTTTCCTCCGTCATTCTCTTAAATGACCCGCTCCCGTTGAGCCGGGACCGACGCTCCCGCATCAACAAATCCCGCAAGCGGCGGTTTTCCGTTGAGGCGTCTGAAAATGTCGCCGAGTTTATGGACGTGGTGAATACGAATCTGCGCTCAAAAGGCGTGACTGCCGTGCATAGTCACAACGAGCTTTCCCGCCTCATGGCGCGGTTTCCGGAGAACATTCAGCTTTACGTTGCCAAACAAAACGGAGCGCTGCTCGCCGGCGCGGTGTTGTTTCTTGACAATGACTATGTGCACACACAGTATCTGCACGCGAATGCCGACGGCCGCAAGGTGGACGCGGTGGATCATCTTGTCAGCACGCTTGTTAATCGTTTCCGAAGCAAGGGGAAGCGATTTTTCAGCTTTGGCATTTCCACGGAAAATAACGGAGCGCGTCTCAACGATGGGCTCATTCGTTTCAAAGAAGGGTTCGGAGCTGGCGGGTTGGTTCACGACTATTACGTTTTGGAATTATCCCCATGACGGTGCGAGACTGCCGCATCCTCAATGTACCCAAGATCGGGTCCCTCATGGGAAATTTATCCTTTATCGAATCCGGGCGACCGATCCCGTTTGCGATTCGACGTACCTATTGGATTTATGATGTGCCGGGGGGAGAAGATCGCGGAGGGCATGCGTTTCGCAGTCTTAAGGAGTTTGTTGTTGCGCTCTCGGGAAGTTTTGACCTGACTCTCGATGATGGAATGCAAACAAGGGTGGTTACGCTCAATCGTTCCTATTTCGGGCTCTACATTCCCAATCTAATCTGGAGGCGTCTGGAGAATTTCTCAACCAACGCTGTGGCGATGATTCTGGCTTCGGAAAAATATTCCGAAGCGGACTATCTATTCGATTACAGCGAATTTCTGAAAGTGAAAGGGGAGGTCGGCGTGTGAGGCGGCTTGCTGAAAAAGTCGAGAGTCGTATCGATCGCTGTCGTCTCATGGAATTGCCGCGGGTTGCCTCGCGCCAAGGGAGCATTACGTCGGTGGAGGGTAATGTCGAAATTCCTTTCCCGATCCGCCGCGTTTATTATTTGTTCGATATCCCCGGAGAGGCGGCACGCGGCGGACACGCTCACAAAAAACTGGAGCAGTTGTTGGTCGCGGTGATGGGCAGCTTTGACATTCTTGTTGATGACGGCAAACGGCAGAAGCGGTTTCATTTGGATCGCGCCTATAAAGGTCTCTATATTCCGACGATGGTTTGGCGGACTCTCGATAATTTCTCATCCGGAGGAATTTGTTTGGTGCTTGCCTCCGAACTCTATGATGAGGGGGATTATTATCGCGACTACAGACGATTTCTGCAGGCGAGCACGCCTGCGCGTTAGGCGGTCGCTACCGGTTCTTCGAGCGCCTGCAGTCGTTCGCTGAACTGGGCGGCGCTGCTGAGGCGATGAGCCGGGTCTGCCGCTAAACAGTCGCGAAGCAAGGCCGCCAGGCCCGGCTCGACCCCTGCAAGCGACAGGTCTTTGCCCGGTTTGCCGCCGATCACAACTTCATGCAGGCAGATGCCCAGCGCGTACAGGTCGGTCTGAACCGATTGAAGTCCCGGCTGCAGTTCCGGAGCCCGATACCCGGCGACGCCGGCTGATTTTTTAGTTCCAAAGTCCGTTAGTTTTACGAACCCGCTTTTGGAAAGGAGGATCCGGTCCAGCGTCAAATCCCGGTGCAGAATGCCGCGGGTGTGCGCCTCGTGCAGGCCTTTCGCCGCATCGACGAGCAGGCGTTTGGCATTGGCGATCGGCAGGACTCCGAGCTCGTTGACCATCTGCTGCACGGATTTTCCGTCCAGCATTTCGCCGATCACATACAACCCTTCGGGTTGGTCCAGCACCGCGTAGATTTCGGCGATGTTGGGATGGCTGAGCGCTGCCAGGGTGCGGGCTTCCTCAAGGAATGCGGCGCGGCCGTCGACTCCATCGGCTACATCTCCAAGAGCGAGTTTCTTAATGGCGACCGTTCGATTGAGAGAGTGGTCCTTGGCCTCCCAGACCTGGCCGAAGGTTTTTCTTTCGATTACGTGCAGGAGTTCGTATTTTCCATCGAGCCGGGCGGGTGTCTCCGGTGTGCCCGCCGCCGCCGCAGCGGCGGCCATGGGATTGGCGAATTCCTCCTGCATGCTTTTGAGGGAAGGTGAGGAGCGCAAGACACGAATGCTGGCTCCGAGTCCGCCCAGCATCAACAGGCCCGGCACCAGCATCCACCAGTTGGAACCCGTGGCGGGTGCTTCCTCCTGGGGAAGGCGGGCGACCGCATTCATCAACGCGTTTGTGTCTGTAGCATTCGGATCGAAAACGCGCTTGCCTTGCCGCGCGAGCATGTAGTGACGTTCATATGTTTTATCGATTTTAGAAGCCCTGCGAAGATTCTCCAGCACGCATTCCCGGTCTTGGTTTTGTTCGCACAAGAATGCCTTCGTGGCGAGCGCGCTCGCTATATAACGATCCCCGGTGGCGAGGCGTTTTGCCATATCCGCTGAAGCGATCGCGTCGCTGATGCGTCCTTGTTTTTGCTGCGCCATTGCCTGAAGTGTCAGTGCTTCGGAGCGGGTATTGCGGGTTCGGGCACGCCGCTCGGCGAGTTTGGCGTAACGCTCCGCTTCTTCGTAGCGCCCCAGTCCCGCCAAGGCTTTCGCCTTCGCTAGGTATCCCAACGCACTTCTTCCGTCGGCACGGATCGCCGCCTCCGCCTGCCGCAGCGCGGCGCGATGATCGCCCATTTTATGCAGGGACTCGGCGGATTGCAAAAACCGCAGTCCCGCAGCCGAGATAACATCGCTGCGGTTTGGATCGTTTCGATCATGTCGGCCGCGAATCTGCACGACGTTAACGCCGGCACCCCCGGCGCCGAGTGTCCGGGAGCGAATCTGGCGTTGAGAACCGGCATAGTTCTTCGCGGAAACCTTCTCGACCCCCCAGGTTTTGTTCAACCGGGACCCGGACAGCTTTGCGTGCGCAAAAGATGCGTCGATTGGCGCGGACTGCGAACCATGGGAACGACCGCGTCCGATGGTCGGCGCACCCTCCGAATAATCGGCCAGCAGAGTTCCGCTCTGGAATACGGCGGTGCCCATCGGGACGGGTTCGGGTTCGGCGTCTTCAGTGTCTTCTTCGGTATCGCCAACGGGCACGTCGTTATCTCCGGGAAGCGTTTCGGGCGGCTTGACGATAATTCGATCTTCTTCCGGATTGGCGGAACCCTCCGCACCGTTGACCGGATCGGCGACGGCGGCTGCGGCCTCGCCGGCATTAACCTCGGCGGTTCCTGTACCGGGTCCCGTCGCTGGTGGGTCGGCATCGTGCTGATCGGAAGACGGCCTTCCGGGGCTGTTTGAGTTGGAGCTTGAGTTGCCGTTGCCCTTGCTGTCTCCTTTGTTGCTGCCCTTGCCTATCCCGCTGCTGCCTCCTTTGGATCCGCCCCAGCACCAAAAGAGAAAACAATGGCGTGAGGAACCACTTGAGGAAGAGCTATTACTCGAGGGACTCGGCGGACTTTGTCCCTTGCCGCTGCTGCCTTTGCCGCTGTCGCTGTTGCCGCCGCGGTGTCCCCAGCCAGCATCGGAGGATGAAGGATTCGCCATGAACAGGGAAAGCATGACGAAAAATAAAAGTGGAATTGTGAATCGAGATTTATGGTGCATCATGGACCCTTCGCGCGATCTATTGGGGAGAGGGGGGGCCGCTGAGCGCGTTCTCTCAAGTATTGAGCCAAAAGCCTGCAAAGTCAACGTAAATTCGAAAATTTACTTTTAATTTACATATGATTTTAGGGCCCTAATTCGTAGAGCAGCAATCCAGTAATTTCGCCCCGAACCACCAGAGGCACTACGAGTTCCACCCCGGCCCGATCCGGCAGTTGTTGGCTCTGATTTTGCTTGGAAAGATAGGCTTTTTCCATGACATTGGTTTTAATCTCATACTCCTTCATGAACTGATCCCAGCCCATTCCAACGGCGGCCGGGCCCTTGGAATACCAGCGCACCTCTCCATAACGATTGAGATAGGCGATGCGCCGGATGTTGGGCTGATTTGCTTGCTGGCTAAGAATGGAAATTTCTCCCGGCTGGGCTTTTAGCTGACTCGCGGCGAGAGAGTTGATCAATTCCGGAGCCCTCTGTCGGACCCAAACCAAAACCCCTTCAATGGCGGTGTCGTGATCCCAGGCTATGGTCGGCATCATCATTTTGCGTATCGTGGGTTTTTTGGGGGCCGGTGCTTCTTTTTTTTCCGGGGGCGGCTTTTTCTTAAACATAGGGAGAACACCGATCGCAATAGCACCTGCACAAACAGAGCCGATGATGATCCACTTAAGAGGGGGGCGTTTTTTTACCGATTGGGGTTGCTCGACCGGCACGGCTTGCGCTGCGACGGGTTCCGGAGATGCAGCGGGCTCCGGCGCTGCTGCGGGAGTCAAGAGGCGTTCGGCTTCGGCAACGTCTGCCGCGGAAAATCCTTGTTGGATCAACGCCGCGCGCAGGGATTCAATCGGATACTGATCCTTATTCGTGCGGAGATAGTCGATGATGCGGGGATCAGGCATAAACCCACTATAGCTGAGAATTACGGTTTTAGCGATTCTGCAGCGTCAATCTTTGGGTTCCAAGATAATCGCGTGTAAATGCGTCGAGCCGACGTTTTCTAGGCGGTGCGTCCAGGCTTCATGCCAGACTGTGTGTCCATCGGGAAAGTCCCAGTCGATGTGGGTTCCGTCTTCCAAGTGAACCTTTATCTGGCCGCCCTTAATGAAATGAACGGTTTGGTCTCTGTGGGAGTGTTTGTTGTCGCCGGTGCCCGGCGCCATTCGCATTTCGATAACACGAACCTTCTCATTTTCGAAAAGTAGTTTGTAGTTATCGGCTGCAACGATTGTCGGATCAATATATTCCATGATCTCTATTTTACATCAGTAGGCGCGGGACTGCTAGTTTTTTGGCGCATCCAAAACCGCACCGCCAGGACGCCGATGATAAACGATAAAATATGAACGATGTGATTGGTTCCAGAGTGCTCCAACGGAAAATGCGCAATGAGGTGGCCAATTTCAAGAGAGCTTCCCCAAAGATCATGAAGCAAGGTGTAGGCGACAAAGAAGCCGAAGGTTCTATAGAGAGTTCTCAAGAAAAAATCCCAGCCCGGTCTAAATTTCGGAATTTTAAAATGCTTAATCAATAAATAGGTGAGAGCCCCTGTGAGCCCCATGCTCACGCCGCTGGCACCGAGCGAAGAGATGGGTTCTTCCCAGAAAATGGCGGCCCATATTGCCGTCGGCACAATTGCC
>NVTF01000177.1 GCA_002401485.1 Elusimicrobiota bacterium
TCTCCCGTGTAATAACGCCATAAGTAGAAACGAGTGCCCCAGGCTTCCGCGCACCAGCCGGCAATCAATCCGAGCAGGATCAGCACGGCGTCGCGCCGTGGATTAAATTTTGCCGGAATCACGCGCGCGGTGAACGTGATGATCCCAAGGAACAACCCAATTTCAAAAAGAAGTTTGGCGCGCGGCATTCCCCCTTTCGCAAATTGTTTGGCGGTCATGTGCGCGGCTTGCTCGACGAGACCCCATTGGGAAACGGCGACAAGAGCAAAAAATATGAAGATGGCTAGGAAGTGAATTTGTTTGCGGTTCACGCGCGCTTCCAGCGCACCGCGAGCCCTGCCGCCACGGCAAGGCTGACAAGCGCGATGCATTGGGCGGTGGTAAATCCGAAGGGAGTAAAGATGCCGGGGTCACTGCCGCGCCAGAGGTCGAGGATGAGGCGCAGCACGGCATAGAGGCCGGTGGAAGCTAGGAATGCGTAGCCCTCAGGCAGTTTCTTGCTGCGCACGCGTTTAAGAACGAAGAAATGAACGATGAGAAAAATCCCCAGGTTTCCGAAGGCTTCGTAGACCTGACTGGGATGAAGGGGCGTGCCGAGCAAGGATTTTCGCAGAGCCGAACGCGGAGCCGTGAAGATGATGGCCCAAGAGGCGGTGGTGGCTTTTCCAAAGCAGCAGCCGTGCTGAAGGCAGCCCCAACGCATCAAAAACAAGGACAACGGAGCCACCGTTGCGATGAGGTCGGCGAGCTTGCGGAAGTTTACCTTGGCCGCGCGGGCGAACAGGAGCGTTGTGATGATTGCACCCCAATAATTGCCGTAGAATGCCCCGCCTTTAATTCTTCGATATTTAAAGAAATAGGCGAGATTGCGCTCCCAGCCCCCCCCGTAGAAAAGAAAGTAGACGAGAAGTCCCGATCCCAAGGTCCCAACCGCAAGGCAGAGCATGAGATTCCAATACTGCTTTTCATCCATTAAATCGGGGTCGCGCTGCTTGGAAATATAGACTGCCGCGAGAATCGCGCTCAGTCCTGCAAATACGGGACTAGCGAAAAAGTCATAGGAACCCAGAGAAAATAGAATCGGGCGCATCTGGGGTCATTCTAACTAAAAAAAGATGGAACTTATTGCCTGCTCAAACGTACATAACGGTGGTGGACGAAGGTTCGATGTTGTTGAAGGTGGGAAATGCAACAATTCCAGTGAGGAATAGTAGTGGAGTCACAGAGTCCCGGACCGCAATTCAAAGCCTTTATTCAAGAATACGGGGAACGTGCGTTTCAGTTCGCGTATCGGCTTGGCGGTAACGCCGAGGAGGCAAAGGAACTTGTTCAGGAAGCATTCTTTCGGATGTACCGTCATTGGGATCGATTTGACCAGGATCGCCCCATGAGTGCGTGGTATTTCAAGATTTTGCGCAATTTATTCTTGGACGGCTGCCGCCGCTACGAGCGAAGGAAGGGCGTCTCGCTGGACCGAACGGTGCCGGGAGTTTCCGAGGATGTCGGGACCTATGCCGACGCGCTGCCGGATTATACCGAGACGTCTCTCGAGTTGTTGGCCCGTCAGGAAAAAGCGGATGAAGTTCGCAGCGTGCTGGACGGCTTGTCGTACGAACACCGAGCGATCCTGTCGCTGGTCGACATGGAAGGGGCATCGTATTTGGACGTTGAGCGTGTGCTCGAAATTCCTCTCGGGACTGTTCGCTCCCGAATCGCCCGGGCGCGCACCGCGTTTCGCAAGTCGTTTGAACAGGCTAGGAGGTCTGAGGCATGAGCGATCATCCATCGTTTGAAGATCTCTCCGCTCATTTTGATGGAGAGGCGACGGGATTGGCTCCCCATCTGCAATCCTGCACGCGGTGTCGGGAGGTCGTGGCGTCGTTGGAAGCGGATCGTGCTGCCATTAAGGGGGCATGGACGACGCCTGCGATGCCCGGCACGCTCTCGGACCTGATTCCCGAGTCGACCCCGTGGTGGTCCCGCCTTGTTGTCGGGTGGCGCGTTCCGGTATTGGCTTTAACGGCTGCCTGCGTCGCCCTCCTTTTATGGAATCAACGGGAAATGCCGGTGCAGCCCCGTTTGGAAATTCCTTTGGAGCTGTTCATTGCAGCCCATAATCAGTACGAGCTGACATTGCCCCTTGCTCCGACCGAGCGAATTCTAACGGAAATGCCGCGGGGTCTCGCTGTGAGTTTCGAGCACGGACAGGAAAAGAAAAACGATGTTTATTAAGGGAACGCTCGCGGCGGTTTTATTCCTGCCCGTTGTGGTCGGGGCGAGTGACGACGCCCGCGCCTTGCTCGCCGATACCTTGATTCCCCCGGAACATGCCTACCGCGGCACCGTTGAGGTCTCGGTCGGCGCCGCCGCTCGCTCAAAAATTGTGGAAGTCGCGGTGTCGCCGGAAGGCGGGGTGCGCCGCGAAATTGTGGATCGGCTCGGTTTGCCGTTGGTCACCATTGTCAGTGACGGAGAAACCGAATGGATCTACGATCGTGCCCGGGGCGTCATCTGGAAAGGCGAACCTGCGGACGCCGACCTTAAGCTGCTCGACCCGGATGAGGAAATGGAACTGCTGCTCGAAAACTATGCCATGCGAAGCGCCGGCGCTGATATTGTCGCCGACCGCCGCTGCAGCGTGATTGAGATTCTGACCCGGACAAAACCCTCCCGATTGCTGCGCCGATTATGCGTGCATGAAGAATCGGGACTGGTGCTTGAGCGCCGAACCTTCGATGCCCAAGGAGAGGAAAGCGGTTCGGTTCGTTTCCTGAGTTTGGAAATGCCGGCGTCCTTGCCGGAGCGGCGTTTCAAGTTTCGCCCCCCTGCGGGAGTCCCTGTCCGGTCCCATCAATTGCGGCCGGACTACATGAAACTTGCCGAGGCCGCCGAGGCCACCGCGCTCACGCCTCGAATTCCGCGCTGGGTTCCCAATGGATTTATTTTTGAGAGCGTTAACCTGCTGGCGTATCGCGGAGCGACGGTGCTGCATTATCGATATTCGGATGGGATCGACGCGCTTTCGGTTTTTCAGGCGCCCAGCGGCACGCATTTGAAATTTCCGGGGCAGCGACCCCGGCAAGTGGCGTTGGGTGCCGGCAACGGGGCTGTGGCCTTGTGGTCGGGCGGCAAAACCCTGTCGTGGTCGTCGGAGGATCGTTTTGTGGTGGTGGGCCGGCTATCGGTGGAAAGCCTGCGCCGCATCGCGGATTCAATTCCAAATCGGGTTGAGGCCAAGGTGGACGCCGCCGGAGGATTCGTCGAAATCGACGGATTCGCCGAGGAGGTCCTCCCGTGAGAATTTTATTGTTAATCGGGTTGTTGGGTTTGCCCGCTTCGGCCGCCGAACAACCTTTGGATTTCTCCGCGATCGAGTTGGAAGGGCGCGTGCGCAAGGCGCACAATCGCGTGCGCCGAGCCCGTTATTCGCTGCGTAAAGCCAAAGCGAGCGGGGACGCGTCGGCCCTGCGGGACGCGCAGGATCGTTTGTCGATGGCCAAACGCGGAAGACAACGCGCGCGGGAGAGTCTCCGGGCGGCGGTGAAAAAAGGCGCTGTTTCTCCGGGGTATCTGGAATCGAAACGCGGCGTCAAAAAAGCTCTCAACGATATCCGGCGCGCACGGCGCGCCTTGCGCAAGGCGCAAAAGCGCGGCAACGATGAGGCCGCGGCCAAGGCTTCCTCCCGGATGCTCGGCGCGAAACGCCGCCTCAAAAAAGAACGCGCGAAAATGCGCCGAACGCTTTTGAAGGGTCGACGAAAAAAGAAGAAATCAGGCCGAAAGCGTGGGAAGCGACAACGCTAGGCCGCGTGAGCGGCTGTGCAGTGAAGGCCCCGGTGCGTTGACCGAGCGCGAGTTGTTGGCGGCTCTGCTGGGCACCGGTGTTCGGGGAATGCCGATTGACCAATTGTCGGAGCACATCATCCAAAAATTTCCAGATGGCGCCCTGTTTGAGGCCGGCGTGAACGAGTTGATGCGCATCGAGGGTCTGGGTCCGGCACGCGCGGCCTCACTCGTGGCGGCCTTGGAACTCGGCCGCCGCAGCCCCGCGCGCAGTTTTGGCGCTGGCAGCGGCGAACCCTTGCGCAACCCGCTCGACGTTTGGCGCCGATTGCCCGATATTCGGGCTTCGGAACGCGAATGTTTCGCCGCCTTTGACCTCGATGCCGCGCATCGGGTGCTGGATCGCCGCATCGTTTCCATCGGTACCTTGACCGAGAGTCTGGTGCACCCGCGGGAGGTGTTCGCCCCGGCACTCGAGCGCAGGGCCGCCGCTCTTTTGGTGGCCCACAACCACCCCTCCGGCGATCCGCGGCCCTCACCCGAAGACCGCGCCGTGACCCGCCGGCTCGCCGCCGCCGGACGTTTGCTGGGTGTGCCGCTCTTGGATCACATTATTGTCTCGGCGGGACGTTGGGACCGGGTGAAGGTGTGAGTGTTCGCCAAAAATGCGGATTGGTTTTATTCGATCCAAAGACGGACGGATTTTATTTTGAATCCCCCGGACCCTAATTGGCGTTAACCGGGGGGGCAAAATAAATCCGTCCGCCTTTGGATCTGAACGAATCGAGTTTTTGACTAAAACCTGAAAAAATAATGGTTATTCACCCTGTGAGTTCAATTCTGAAGTGCAACAACCTGCCGCTTAGAGCTCAAGAGCGAGCTGACGCACGCAAAGCACTTGCCCAAGAAAACGGACATTGAAATTGTGCCGGAAGAGCAGATTCAGAAGACGCAGGCGTGGCTTAACAGTTTGCCTAGGAAATGTTTAGGTTTTAGAATACCGAAGGAAGCATTGAAGGGTGTTGCACTTAATGGTTGAATGTGGCGGGTTGAGCGACAGGCTCATAACTACTTATAATTATGAGGCTTTTTAATGGCAGAAAGTCTCAGTCAAGACCAAGGTTGGCTACAGAAAAGGTGCGGGGGGTTCAAGTCCCCTTTCGGGCACCACTTGATGGTTTTCAATGCTTTGCTCAGTTGAATGAGGGTTTCTGTTGATTTGAGTCCCCATAGGGGTTGAGTTGACGACCTAGATATTTTTGTCTGTTAGACAAAATGAATGAGTAATAAAGCTACTATCGGCGTGGCCCACCATAATGGTTGGGCTGTGTTAGTTACCGTTGCATCTGAAGGAGGCTTGATTGACCGCCGCCGTGTTGAGCTGGTCGATGAGCATCTTCCCAGTATGCCGTATCACTGTGAAGGTCAGCGTCTTCCTATAGAGAAGGCCATTAAACTTGTCGAGCAAGTCGAGGAGTCGGTAAATGTTTGTGCGAAGGATTGTCTTGAGGCATTGTCTGCAGCGGTCCCCACCAAAATTATCGGAATTGCAATCCGCAAGTATAAACCCTTGCCACAAACGGTTGCTGAGCGAATCCAGAACTACCAAGCTATGTGTGTAGCAGATTCGGTAATGTACCGTAACGCTTTGGCCAAAGCAGCAAAGGAGAGAGGCTGGTCTGTTTATTGGTATGACTCCAAGACTGTAATCACTGAGGCCGGACAGGTGCTGAATCGAAGTGACATCAATGAATTTCTCAGGAAACCTAGAGAGTCGTTTGGCCCTCCATGGCAAAAGGACCACAGAACTGCGATGGCCGCCGCTATTGCGGCAAGAGCGTAACCTTATTAAAAGCGCCCCATTAGGAAGGAAAAATACCTGTTGAGCTATCTTAGCGACTTAACATTCCGCTTGAATATAGATTGCTGTTCAATTATGAAGACCTGTTGTTTCTCATCCACAGGAGATGATTGATGGTTCGAGAATCAGCCTTATCCCAACAACCGAAATTCCTCAAAAACAAACCACTCATGGGCCAGGTCGCCCTGGTGGCAGGTGCTACCCGCGGCGCTGGCCGTGGCATTGCACGCGTATTGGGACAGGCCGGAGCGACGGTTTATTGCAGCGGCCGCTCGTGTGGCGGTATTGCGGCGACGCCCGGCAGACCTGAAACCATCGAGGAAACAGCTGAACTGGTCACGTCAGGCGGAGGCAAAGGGATACCCGTTCGAACGGACCATACCGATGAGGAACAGGTCAAAGCCCTCATCAGTCGCATCCGCGAAGAACAAGGCCGGCTCGATATCGTCATCAATGGTATTTGGGGCGGTGAGGGTTTGAACGATTGGACAAAAAAGTTCTGGGAGACCGATATTAGTGCCGCGCGAACGCTGATTGATCGCGCTGTACTCT
>NVTF01000178.1 GCA_002401485.1 Elusimicrobiota bacterium
GGTAACGAGTGCGGCCACGCTTTTCCCGACCGCATTCGTGCGGACGAATAGGTGCCGGAGCCATCCGCCGTTTCGTTTTTCGTCGTACACCTTCCATTTATACTCGGAAGCAAGTTTTTTGACCGCTTGCACAATGGCGACCGATCCTTCCGGCTGAATGAGGCAGTCTTCAAAATTGATGATGTTTCGCGACCCCGGGGAATAAAACCCGGCGACGAGCCTTCCCTTCGCGGTTCCAAACGGCACGAGGACCTTGTTCCGGTAGCGCCATTCTCCGGGAGATGCGAGCGGTGCCTGCACGCGCGGTTCGCGGAGTTTCGCGATGCGAAAGAGGCAGTCGCGAACGAGTGTTCGTTTCGACTCCAGTTGGGTGGCGTAGGACAAATGCTGCCAGTCGCAGCCGCCGCACGGAGCTTTTCCGGCCTCCGCCATGGCGGGGGAGTAATGCAGGACGCACCGCGGCTCGATGCGCCCCGGACCGGCTTCGAGTAATTTGGTCATGCTTGCGCGAACATACCCGGATTTTGATTGGCGGACGACCGCCTCGATCGTATCTCCGGGAGCGGTGTAGGGGACAAAATGAACGCGTTGACCTGGAGGGCGGGCCATGCCTGGTCCCTCGGGAGTCATTCGGTCGATTTTGAGTTTTAAAGCGTCTGCCATCGTACTTTGAAGATTCTATCATTTGATAGAATTGTCGAAAATGAAACGATTTTTGCTCGCGATGGTTGTTCTTGCCGCCGGCTGCGTGTCCATCTCGGAAATTGATGAGCCGGGATCCGATAGCGGCGTGACCCGGAGGGTTTTCCCCGGGCTGGATCCGGGTGCGAAAGAACTTGTGAGCCTGCATTTTAAGGTCTCGGCCTACGGCAGCGATGATGCACGCATCGTCTCCGAGCTTTCCGAACGTCTCTATTCAAGTTTGATGAACGATACCGGTCTCTATTCATTTCTGCCGAGGGAACCTTATCGCGTGACCCTCTACGGCAGCCGCGCGGAATACCTGAAGAAAACGGGGCTGCCGGAGTGGTCGGGCGGCGTTTCGGTGGGGAACGCGATTTATACGTACGCGAGCCCGCGCCTCTCCGGGGTTCTCGCGCACGAAATGACGCATCTGATTTTTCACGAGTACCTTGGCCGCGACGATAACCGGCTGCGCTGGGTCAACGAAGGATTGGCTGTTTATGAAGAGATTCAAGCCTTGGCAGCATCGGGCATTGCGGTGTCCCCCGTTCCGGGGCGCCGGGTGACGTTTCAGGAGATGGTGCTGCTCGCGCCGATGGATGAAAACGGTCGTGATGTATCCGCGTGGTATCAGCAAGTCGGGAGCGTTGTTCGTTATATGATCGAACGGGGAGGCCGTGTCGGTTTCGGTCAATTCATGCGGGCCATCAAGGACGGTCAGCAGCCCCGCGATGCCGTTCGAACCGGATTTCCCGCACAGTGGCGTTCTATGGATGAGCTCGAAAATGCCTGGACCGGGAGGCGATGAAAAATCGCCGCCTGGCACTCTCGGCGGCGTTGGCGGCCGCATTGTGGCTGCGGGGGGTCTTTGATCTCTCCCCGTATTTCGCCTGGCTGATCGCGATACCGCTCGTGAGTTGGTGTGCGTCCTCCTTTCATCGGGGAATGGTCGAGGGGTTTCGACGACTGCGTGCTAATACGGATATGCTCGTTGCGCTGAGCCTCTTGTCCGCCTTCGGTTATACCACGGTCGTGGAATTCGCTCCGGAATTGCTGCCCGAAGAGCTGCGCGTTTCCCTGTTTGGGATGATGGCCGCCTTGGTTGTTTTCCCATTGCTTGGGAGTTGGTGTGAACGTTTTCTGACGGAACGGAGCGGAGAATCGATTTGGCGGCTAATGCGAAGAATTCCAGCGACGGCTAAAATACTTGCGGGAGATGTGGAGCGTGTGGTCCCCAGCGAAGAGGTGAAAATCGGAGAACTTCTTCGAATTCCCGCTGGGGAGCCGGTTCCGCTTGATGCGGTGGTTGTGAAGGGCCGCTCGCGTGTGGACGAATCTCTTTGGACGGGCTCCGATGAACCTGCGGAGAAGGCTCCTGGCAGTCATGTCTTGGGCGGGGCCATTAACAAAGATTCCGATCTCATTGTGCGCGTTGAAAAAGAACGCGCCCGCATGGATCTTGTCCGTTTGGTGACTCTTGTGAGTGAAGGTTTCGATTCCAAAGGCCCAACGGAAGGTCTGGCTGACCGCCTGGCACGCAGTTATGTTCCGATCGTGGTGATCTCGGCGGTATTTGCCGCGTTGCTGTGGTCCTATCAGGGCGGCGTGATGCACATCCCCGACGCCATGGCGGCGTTCGCGTTTACACTTGCCGCCGCGTGTCCGTGGTCGCTCGGGTGGGCGGCTCCGGCGGCACTCGCCTTCGGTATGCGCCGCGCGGGCCGAATGGGCATGCGCATCCGCAACTCCGCGGCGCTGCAAACACTGGATTATCCGGATGTGCTGCTCGTCAATAAAACAGGCTTTTTAACGGTGGACCGGCCGCGCTTGATCGAGACCCTATGTTTAGGGGAGTGGACTGAAGAATCTCTCATGGCCTATGCTCTCGCGGTCGGTGGGCGTTCCGGGCATCCCTACGCTCAGGCGCTTCGGATGGGGGCGCAGCAGAAATCTTCGAAAAAAATTGAATCCATTGAAATCAAAACAGGGCGGGGAGCGATTGCGCAAATCGAAGGCAAACGCGTCCTTTTAGGAAGCCTTGCGTGGCTGGGCGGCATGGGCATCGCGCCGGAAGCAGACCTGTGCGCCTCCCTCGAGAGGCGCGTCGAGCCGCTTCTTGCCGTCGCGATCGACGGAAAGCTCGCCGGGTTGTTGTTTTTTGCCGATCCCGTTCGTGACAATGCCCGCGAGCAGCTTGAGCGACTGCAGAAATTGGGTCTCGAAGTTGTGTTGGCTTCCGCGGACCGCAATGCTGCGGTTCATGCCGCTGCCGCCAGCGTCGGAATCAACCGCGTGTATGCGGAAGTTCAGGAGGAGGACAAAATCCGTATTATCCGCGAACTGCAATCTTCCGGTAAACGCGTGGCGATGGTGGGAGAAGGCGTGCACGACGCGCCGGCCTTGAGCCGGGCTGATTTAGGCGTCGCGCTTGAAACCCGGTTTCGAGCCGGAGGAAAATCGTCGCGTCCTCAGTTTGATCTCGCGGCGGAAGCGGCGGACCTTGTCTTGGAGACGCGCGATCTTGAGGGATTGACGCGTTCTATTCAGCTCGCCACAAAAATTCGAACGGTTATTCGAGAAAATTTGATGTGGTCTTTTATTCCGACGGTGCTGCTGCTTCCCCTTGCGGCGGGGGCGTTTCGACCGGGTTTTTCCCTGGTGTTTCAACCGGAGTTCGCTGCGGCAACCGCAGCCGTAAGCGGTGCTGCAATTCTCATCAACTCGTTTAGGAGATTCAGAGCATGAGTAAGAAAAAAATATTAAAAAAAGTGAAGACAACGTCTCTGGGATATACGATCCTGCACGCGGAAACCGGAAAAAAGGCGACCTTGCCTTCAATCGATACATGGCCGAACCAATATCAAGGCTACGAGATTCGAATTGATATTCCGGAGTATACGTCGATCTGCCCTAAAACCAAACTCCCCGATTTCGGGACAATTACCATCGAATATTTTCCGGATCAGGAATGCCTGGAGCTGAAATCGCTTAAGCACTATATCCAGCAATACCGCAATATTGGAATCTTTTACGAGAACGCTGTGAACCGGATCCTTGCCGATGTCGTTTCGGCGACGCGCCCCCGTTGGGCGCTGGTGACCGGGAAATTTACACCACGCGGGGGGATGAGATCCACCATCGTCGCACGCCACGGCGCTGCTCCCGGGCGTGAACGCACGGAGACGGGGGGACCGGGACAATAAATGAATCGCTTCCTCCTGCGACTGACGGGTCCTGACGCATCAACGCTTGCCGCACGGCTGATGAAAACAGCAGCCCGCACGCGTTTGCCTGCGGCGGCCTGGCAGTTGGAAGAGGGGTTTGTTTTTTCGTGCGGCGCTGCCGAAGCCGGCGAGGTCGAGTATCGGTCTCTCACCGCATCGATGCATCAGGGTGGCAATACGTGGAAGCTCCCGCGGGATCGTTTCTCGAGTATGATCGACGCCGCCGCCGGAGCGATGTTGAACATCGCCGGCCATACACCCATAGGCAAGGGAATCGGCGGCGATTTTGAGGCCGGGTACGAATACGCTCGTGCCAATTGGCCGACCTTGGGGCGTGCTCCGCAAGCGTCCGCGGATCCCTTGATCGCGATTGATGGCGAAACTGCAATCGCGATGGCCTTGATCGCGTCCGGATGTGGCTATTTTGCCGCATCGGCCGGCGCCCCTGCCTCCAAGGCGCGTGCGCTGCTGCATTCGAAGTCCCCTCGCGGACGTGTGCGTATTGTTGAAGCGGGAGACGCTGTTGCCGCCGCTTTTTCCGCAGCCGGAGCCGGATACGGCGGCATCCGCGCCGCTGCGGAGGTTCCCCATGAACGCGAATTGCTGGGAGCCCCCGGTGCGTCCTGGGCCGCTTCGGCCGAGGTTCCCTTTGTGCTGCTTGTTTCCGAACCGGGTTCCCCGGAATCCTTTGGGGGAATCGTTCGCGCCCCGGCGTCCATTCGCGAAGTGTATCGGCATATCGTCGAGGCTTTTGATTTAGCGGAATCCTACCAGACAAGCGCAACGATCATTATTGAGCCGGCACTCCGGTCCCGTTGGGAAACAATAGTGGAGCCTACCGCGCCGCCGACGCTGCATCGTGGGCGTTGGGTTGTGCCCAGCAACGGGGCTCCCTTCGATCGCTACGCCTTGACCGAAGACGGGATTTCTCCCCGATCCGCTCCGGGCATGGCGGGGCTTGAACACTCAACCAACGCCATTGAAGGCGACGACTCGCCCCGGCGCAAGGCGCGTTTTGAAAAACTCTCCCGCAAGGATGGTTCGTTGCGGGAGGCGATTGGTCCTGGCCCCGTGTTGGGACCGGACAAGGAAACGGTGTTGGTTGCGCGGGGCGCGGTTGCCGCCGCCTTGAGGGGACCGGTGGAAGCGGGCGAGATCCCCTGCGGGCTGCTCCCGGTGCGCACGCTGCGGCCGTTCGCCGCGAAAGAAATTGCCGGGCGGCTTTTCGGAAAGAGAATTTTCGTCGCCGCCGAGCGTTCCGATGACGCATTGCTGCGGCTGCTGCGCAGTGATGCCGGGCTCGATGTGACGTGGTGGCGCGTGTCGTCGACGGACTCCTCGACGGGGATGATCGAATCGCTTTCCCAGGTGATTTCCGGTGGGTAATACTAGGGAATGGACGGAGGCGCCGCGTTGGGCGGAGCGCAGTCCCATCGCCGCTCGCTCGGGTCTTGATCTCGACATTTTCACCCCGCCCTCGGCTTCCCAAGCGGCACAGTGCGTCTTGTCGGGCGCCGCTCGGGCGTTGGCGGCGGCGGCCGCTCAGGCGGGAATTTGTCCGGAAGAACTCCTGGTCTTGAGCAGTTTGCGCAAGGCCCCGGATCCGTTTAATTCATTGCGCTGCTACCGGGTTCTCGGTCTTGGCGGGCGCTCCCTTCCGTTTGCCGCGGGGGCGGAGGCGGCGCGCGCTTCAACGCGCGTGGTCTGCGTGTTGTCGACCGCACGCGGGTCAACATTGGGATGGTTGACCGAAGCCGCGCGCTGCGGATTGGACGCCACCATCCTTGTCGCTAACGGCGGCAGGTGCCGCAGCTCAACATCGGTGTCCCCGGATCCCGGCTTGGTGGAGGCGGCGCTGCGCTGCGGCGCGGGTTTTGTCTCGCGCATTATTCCGACGGCCCAAGACGGAGCGACGGTGATTTCTCAGGCGCTGCGGCATAAAGGATTGGCGGTTGTCGATGTGATATCGATTTGCCGGTCGCACGATGAGCAAGGAGAGGCGGAGGCCTTCGCCGCGTCTGCCCGGCAACTGGCTGATTTGGAGCATGACGCGACTGACTACGACGCGGCGCTGGCGCGCGCGGCCGGGCCGTCCAATCTCGGCGTCTTTTTTGATGTCCCGGAGGCTTCTCAAGAGCCTCCGCCGGCTGCGCTTGAACCCCGCGCGTTGGATGAGGAAATCGAGTTTATCATGAC
>NVTF01000179.1 GCA_002401485.1 Elusimicrobiota bacterium
ATTAGGCACCATGATACCCAATTGTTCCACTGACAAAGCTATACAATCGAGAAATTCGCTGAGCTTCAGAAGATTGGACTTAAGCTGATCAACGTTAACGTGACAGATATCAAGGATGAGTCTGGCTATATTGAGGCGCTTGGAAAAGAAGCTGCGGCCAAGGCAATTAACGATGCGAAGAAGAGCGTTGCCGAGAAAGACAGGGATGGCGCTGTAGGACAGGCCAATGCTGTTCAGGATCAAAGAGTAAAGGTTGCAGATGCAGACGCAATAGCAGTTGAGGGAGAAAACCTCGCGAAAGTCAAAATTGCCAACTCAGATGCGACAAGAAGAGAGCGGGAAGCAGAAGCTGAAAAAATAGCTACTGCCGCGGAGAAAGTTCAGGCTGCAGCTGCATTAGAGGAGGCATATGTTGCGGAGAAAACCGCCGAGCTCGGTAGAGCAATCAGAGATAAAGCAACTCAGACGGCGAACGTTGTTGTTCCAGCTGAGATTGCCAAACAGAAAATTGAGATAGATGCAGAAGCACAGGCAGAAAATATTCGACGTGTGGCGAGAGGAGATGCCGATGGAATCCTGTTGCGTAAGCAAGCTGAGGCGAAAGGTATTTACGAGGTACTCACCAAGCAAGCAATGGGATTTGATAAGATCGTTGAAGCTGCAGGCGAAAATGCCCAGGATGCTGCACTCTTATTGATAACGGATAAGCTGACTGAAATTGTACAGCTTCAGGCCGAGGCCATCAAAAACATCAAGATTGATAAGGTCACTGTTTGGGATTCCGGAAGTGGCGGAAGTAACGGGGATGGTCAAACATCTACGGCTAATTTCCTATCGGGACTTTATAAATCTGTACCGGCACTGGAAGATGTATTCAACATGGCGGGTATGGAGCTGCCCAGCTACCTAAAAGGTAAGAACATTGAAGAAGGTGGCGGCAAAGGTCCAGCACCAAGGGGTAAAGGTGGTGGCAACAGACCTGCACCGCCTAAACCAGCACCAAAGAAAACTCCTCCTCCCAAAGAAGGTGGAGAAGGTGAAGCCAGGCCACCAGGAGGGAACCAATAAGGACTAAATGGGTTCTTCCTTGGAGGTCCTTAGGAGCTCCCTCGCCCCTATAATTCTATAGCCAAGGAATCCATTTCTGAAGGAGAATTGGATATGTGTCACCTTCGTTGGAAACAAGTCATAACGCCCATGGAATGAACGAAATTCCTCGTGATCGCGGAATGCATTGTCTCTGAGAATATAGAGGCTGGCATCTTTGATTATTTTACCTCCAATTACCTCATGTACCTCAGTTATGACTTCTCTCCTACTTTCCGAAATCGGCACATGGAAATTGAAGAGTAAAAATCCCGCAGCCACCATGGGTGCCAAACCAAAGAATAAATACATAGGATACCAATATGTCCAGACTTTTGTTCGCACAAGTGAAGGATATTGAAGTATTCCACCTATAACCGTTAATACTCCAATGATAGTGGCCAGTTCACTAGTGCCGATTAATGTCTCATCAAAGTAGGCCTTGGTTATGGACCATCCGAATATAGGCGCAAATGCGGTGAGAGGATAGGACCAATGAAAGTAATGGTACTCATAGCTCAATTTAATTTTCTCAGGCAACGGGAATTCATAACTCCTCTTTTTTCCGTCCAAGGAAACCACTTCGGAGAGATTCGGCCGGATATAAGAGAACTGGTCGCTGTACTGTTTGATGAAGGGATTGCGCGAAAAAAGCAATTCAATGTCCATCAGATAGTAGTTCACCCGGAATTCGTTGAGATTCTGATAGTTGAGCGCGACCGTGCGCGATTCGACCTTGAATTCAAAGCTGGGTTCGGTGGCCGCCAATCCTGTCTGGGCTTGTGATCGGTCCTTTTCATCAACGACGGCAACGGAATCGTCTTGCTTGTCGATTTCATCCAGGCGGGCCAGAACCGAGTTAAACGCCTTGTTCCAGCGTCGAATGGGATGGTCGGAGTATTTCTCGGCGATGCTTCGCGCGCGCAGGGGTTTGCCGTTGAAAAAATCCAAATACGCGGAAAAATAATCGTATTGAAGTCTCGTTTTTAATTCGCCGGGGGTTACTTTCGAGAAGAAAGCGAGTCCTTCCTGGATGCGATCCTGAAGCAGAAGGTAATAGGTGAGGCTTATCAGGTCGTCTTGGTCTATTATGGGGCGGTAGCTGAGCAGCCGCAGAAACGTGTGGTATTGCGCAGCGAAACGGTTGTTAAGGATGCTGCGGCGTTTGCCTAAACGGTGCGCCCGCGCGTTGACCAGGGGCATATATTCCATATGCTGGTAAGAGTGCCGCTCGACCGGATCGAGGACCAGCAAAGGGCTGCGTAAATACGCGCCGGATCGGGTTGCGAAATATTGCGAGTGTTTGAGGTATTGGCGTGTTTTGGCGGGGCTGTCATGATACACACTGTACGACCAGAGGGTGTCGTTGTAGAGAAAGTTTTCTTCGAGCAGGGCGAGCAGCTTGTTGAAAAAGGCGCGGTTTTTCATGCGCCACGCGATCCGTGTCAGATTCACCCGGTGCGGGTTGTGGGTCTTGAGATATTTGAGAACCTCGGAACCGGAGCCGTGTTGAGAAATGTGGTCCCAGGAGGCCTCGTCTATTTTGCTGGGTTTTGTTAATACCTTCAGGGTTTGGGGCGACGCCGCAGCGATGATCAGTTCGTTCTTCGCTACCTGGACCGGGTAATGGGGGTAGGAGCCGGGTGAGGGGAAGTAGAAATAATATTCCTTGCGCTGGGTGCTGTAGGGTTCAAGGCGGACGTGAAGCCCCCGTGTATAAGGCGTGTTTTTAACCGGGAGGGCGCCGTCCGGGATCTGGAGCAGGATGTCGACTTTCTGCCGCGCCGAGGTCGGATTGGTGATCACGACATGCGCCCCGTAGACGACGTTGGTTAAAAACTCCTCGGTGACGTATTTTTCAATTTGTTCATTGTTGACATGATGGTAGCGGTCGCTGAGACGAAAGTAGTTCTGGCTGACCAGGATGGGTGTTTTTTCCTTCGATTTCTGGGCGGGTTTGATTTCCCGGTGGTAAACAACCATGGGACTGGCGGCTGCCAACGTCATCGCCTCGTCGTTGAATGCAGGCGTGTGTTTGCCGGCCTCAAAGGGCAGGTCCAAAACCGAGAGAGCGAACATCATCTCGGTGAAATTGCCGGCGGCCTCGGCCAGATTTTTGGAATAGAACGGGCCATTGTCCTTCCTTGCGGCATAGTCTTTCCAGAAGGCGTTGACCTTTACGAGGTCTCCTTTCTGGGATTCGATCGGGAGTTTGTAGTAATTGTTTTCGACCCACTCCTCGGTTTTCTCGAGTTGGCGATAGAATTGGCGCGATTTGGCGCGTCGTTGCAAATCTCGTTTCCAAGTCGATACGTCTTGGGCAGCAGCAATCGATTTCCCGGAGAAGCCCCCATCCATCAATGCCTCGGGTTCCGGTGAGGGTGCCTCCGCATTCAGCGTCCGTGCTCCTTCTTCGTCCTCCCGGGAATAACGCCTCCGCGACGCCTTCTTCATTATTTTGCGCATCGCACGCGACTTTCTTTCAACTCCGAATTTATCACCGACCTCAAGACTGCTGCCCATCAAGGCGGTTCTAAACAACCGGTTATAACCCTCAATATCGGGAGGGAGCAGATCATAGAGGTCCTTGATATGCCTTGCGGTGGACGCCTGTCGGCCCTTAAGCGTCTGAGTCAGAAGAATCCTTTCCACAACATTGAGGCGAGCGTGTTTCCACTGCTTCAGGTATTTTTTCAAGGACGCATCCAAAAGCCATTCATCCAAAAACGTTTTGTCCTTCTTGTTTTTTAGGTATGGACTCACAACATCAGAGAAGAACGTGGGATCTTTTTTATAAAGAAAAAAGTTCAATTCGTGGCAGGCGTACTTCGCGTATTTTTCCCGCTTTTCTTCCGGTGTGAGCGAGGGCCAGGACGTGATGAAACCGAATTCGGTCAGATTCGAATTTTTACTTAACGTCGAAAAGAGGGAATAAACCCCGGCCAGCGTGTCATAGACCTCGAACTTGGAGGTGGTGATGTCCTTGAGCGAGAGACTGTCCTTGGCGCGAATGACGCTGATTTGTTTTTGCTCGGTATAGTGTTTTTTCGGGTCGAGCCGTGACGTCAAACGCAGATCCTCAAACTGCCGGCTGGTTTTCCTCAGAGAAACCTCGCGGTAAACAGTGCCGGAGGGGTCGGCGGCGACAATATGAATCTGCTGATGCGCGCCGAGCCTTTTAAGGGGAATGCGGAGCACCCCGTTTTTATCGGGTCGGAGATTCCAGAGCACGATTGCGGGATTTTTGAGGAAATCCAAATTGGCAGACGCATCCACTACCCGTTTCCGTTTGGCTAGAGCCCTATGCCTTCGCAAACTTTCGGCCGTTGCGTCCTTCCATTTGTCCCCTCCGCGTGCTTCCAGTCTCCCGAAGGCATCTCCTGCAGCCGCACTTTGAACATCGGTCTCGGTTTTGCGTATCGCCCACGGATTGAGCAGAAGGCCGGGACGTTCGAGGTTATTGCCCGGGTATTTCTTGGCGTAGCGCCGATCGAGAATATAGCGGTATTCGTCTCCGATATCCCGGCCCGTGATATGACCCGACAACGCCCTGCGTTGCTTGAGCGCTGCGGGTGTCGGGAGCCTTAGGGTCAAATTGTCCAGCATCGAATATTCAGGCACGAACCGGGTCGCGGCGACATGCACCCGGGAGAGGGCGGTGGCGTTTTTAAGTCGAACGGTGAGACTGCCTTTGTTGGCTTTCGCTGAGATGATCTGAACCGGCTTTAGGGCAGGGGATTGCAGGTATCGGTCCCGCCCGAGCAGGGTATCGCCATGCCGCCGGCCTTCCGTCAAACGTATCGGGATGACCGCTCCCGATTCCTTGAGCAGCAGGTTATAGTTCCCAGGGGGAAGATTATTGAGGGTTAAAAAGCCGTCTTTAACTTGCAGGGATGAGAAGCGGTCCCGAATGAAATTCTTGCCTCGAACCTCCAATAAAGAGAAGGCGCTGCGCAGGGGCTGTTTCGCCGATCCCATATACGGAATGGATAAAACCGTTCCGGCCCGGGCATGAATCGCTCCCGGCATGCTCCGCAGATCTCCTTGAAAGAACCATTGGCGTGCTGTTTTTTGGGGTCCCGAGACCTTAATCCAGAGGATATCCTTGAGTTTCCCCAGATGAACCTTTCCTTGCGCGTCGGACTTGAGTGAGACTTGAACGATGTCCCGGAACTCGCGGTGTTTGAGCTGCACAATAACGGAACGGCCGCCCCGGGACTCTCCGGATTTTCCCAAGAGGTTCAGGCTGTAGCTTCTGGAAGTGCGACTGAGATGAAGGTCTTCAATTTTTTCCGTCCGGTCAATGCCATTGATCGTAAAAGTCCGGCTGACCGACAGGTTCTCTTTCTTATCCAGGCTGTGGTTGTGTACCTTTGCTTTAAGCGTAAACGTGATCGTCGCCAAATTTTCGGCGACTCGAAATTCAAACGTCGATAGACGGTCGTCGTATAATTTGAAATCAGAAACTTCCTTGGAGGAAGCGACGCCTTCGCGGTTTGTAGACGTGATCGACAATACCGGATTTTTCAACACGGCCGCCGAAATCGCCGTTCCGTTGAGCATGACCCGAGGCCGGATCGCGACGGTCGCCTTCCGGCGTTTGATCAGCGCCTCGCGTTCGGTGTGAATGCCCGCTTGCAGATCGTAGCTTTCGGCTGCATGATCGAAACCGTCGAGGCTGGAGAATCCTTCGTGGTTCAGGATGATTTTTTCAAATCCCGGTGTATGGGTAAAGGGAACCAGGATACTTCCGTCTGGATCGGGATTAAATTCGCGGCCGGCCAAGGTGAGGGTCGCGTTCTTCAGGTGTTTGCCGGATTGATTTAAGATTGTGAAGACCTGCCCGGCGGCGCCGGTGCGCACCAGGAATCTGAGCTGGCCCTTGCGTATCAACGCCCGGCTGGCCTGGCCGTTGCCCACAAAATCTACAACATAGATCCCGCGTTTCTTGAGTTCCGGGAATGCGAAGGTATGTCGGT
>NVTF01000180.1 GCA_002401485.1 Elusimicrobiota bacterium
GGCCATCGGTCAGATCATCTCCAAAAAAAGCGGCTTGTTGGGGCTTTAGCTTGAGCTTCTTAAGAATTTTATGAAACGCTGGTACTTTTTCGAGAGTGCCTTGGACCACATGGTTCATATTAAGGATTTTTGCGCGTTGCGCAAGCCCCCGGGATTTTCGGCCGCTGATGATGCCGGTTTCGATCCCCGACTGAGCGAGCCATGCGAGCGCAATGCCGTCCTGCGTGTCGACCCCTTTGACCTCAACGAATCGGTCTCTGGCGTCAAAGAAGTGGTACAGCTTCCCGTCCGTCAGGACGCCGTCGACATCCGTCAAGAGTAGGCGGATATTTTTGAGGCGCTTGCTGAGGGCGGGGGATTTAGGAATCGCTTTTCTCCAAGGCGATTACCTTGTCGCGCCGACGCACATGCCGTTCGGCGTTGGAAAATCGAGCCCCGAGCCATATATCGACGATCTCGAACGCGAGATTGACCCCAATGATGCGTGCGCCGATACAAAGAACATTGACGTCATCGTCCTCGACGCCTTGATGGGCCGAAAAGGTGTCGTGGCAAAGTCCGGCGCGAATACCGTCGATTTTGTTGGCCGCGACCGTGGCGCCGACACCGCTGCCGCAAACCATGATCCCGCGCTCTGCCGTTTTAGCTGCAACCGCGCGGGCCACCTTCGCTGCATAGTCCGGGTAGTCAACGGGGTCTGTGGAGTCCGTTCCAAGGTCTAGCAACTCATGTCCGGCCTCCGCCAAACGGCGAGACAGAACTTCCTTTAAGGGATAACCGGCGTGGTCCGCTCCGAGGGCAATTTTCATGACTGGCTCATGGTAGCAATTTGCACGCAGCTTCCTCGGGGGTCTGGAGCGGCGTCATGGGTTTAAAAGTGCGAGGCAGGCCTTGCAGAAATCGGCGACGGAGGCCGTCATGCGTGAAGAGGCCGCCCTGCCATGAGATGCGGACATTGCCGCGGAGTCCCGCGCGTGCTGCCGCTTGACGGGCGATGGCGGTTAGATGCGCGGCGGCTTCGGTCGCCAAACGCGGGCGTTCGCGTAATGCTTTGGGCGATAAGGCGGCGATGGAACGCACGGTTGCCCGCCTCTGTTCCGCCTCGGGCCGTGTTTTTAACCACTGTTTGCCGATCCAAAACGAAGATCCTTCATCTCCGAGCAAGGGTCCGAGCCCGCCGGCGCGAGCGGAGCGTCCATTGGCAGTGCGGGCATACGCGATCGAGCCGGTCCCCGCGACAACAACCACGCCCGCTCCTGTTCCGAAGGCGGCGCGCCATGCGAGTTCGATATCAGGCAAAATCCGCACGATGTGCGCCAAGGAGGCAACACTTTTTCTTAGAGCCTCTCGCTCCTTGTGGGTCCATACCCCGCGGGCGCCAATGACGAGTCCATCTAATTTTCGCCGCCGTACAATGGCGCGCAGGCTATTGGGAAGTTCTTCTCGAGGCGGGCAAACAACTTCAAAACGGCGTGTGCGTCCATTTATGGAAAGAACAGCTCGTAGGCGGGTTCCCCCGAGATCAACTCCAAGAATGGCGGTCATCGAGCGGGTTTAAATCGGCGCTTGCGGCCCGTTTCGCCGAGCAACTGGGTCAATGCCTGCTCGAGAGCACGCACCCACGTAATAGATGCGTCCCTAATATGAACGGACGTTTTCGGGTCCATTTGTTTATTGATGATCGACTCGATGAGGCCGCGTCTTGCTTGGATACTGTCATCCAAGCGGATTTTGATGACGGGACGTTTGCCGCGTGCGATTGGCAAAAGCCGGGCTTCGAGAACGCCGATGGCGACGATTTTTGTAGGCGGGACATCGATCGGCCTGAGGCGGAGTACGGAACGCGGAAATGGAACCCGGTAGCTGCGGCCGTCAATTTGAACCCGCATGCGGGCTTCGACCCGCCCAAACGGTGTTCGCGTGGGATGCAGTCGATAGACGTCGGGCTCAAGTCGCAGGAGAGACGTTTTTCCCGGCCGGAATTTGATTCGGTACCGTTCGTTGTCCGATTCAAAATTCATTTCCATTTTTCCGACATTTGTTTCCCCATTGGGGGTTATGATCCGGGCACTGACAAGAATCGCGCCGAAACCGAGGGAGGATTTTCCGAAGTATTGAGGCCGTGTGCCGCGGCAGCCCGCGAGCAGACCGATCATTAAAATTAAAGGGAGGGATCGTCGCATAGGGTCAGTATCTCAAATTTCCGATCTCGATTCCCCGGTAATACGCTTGGAGAATTTTGGAATAGGAATGTCCCTTGTGGGCCCTGCCCATCGCTCCGGATTGGCATAGCCCCACGCCGTGTCCCCAGCCGCCCCCGTAAAAAACAAAGTTCTTCGGCCGCCCGTTGGAGCCGAGCTCCATGTCCATCACAAACAAGGAACTTCTCTGGGATCCGATTCCAAACAGGCCGCGGATTCTAATTTCGGAATCTACGATGCGGCTTCGTTTGGATCCTTTGACAAGAATCGAATTGAGATGACCGGAACGCGAACGCTTCAGCGGGAGGATCGCTTTTAGTTTCCCGATGCCAAGATGGCGGTGCAAACGGGCTTCCAAATCCCGCGCCGAAATGACGCGCGACCAGCGGGAGTGTCCGGAATACACAAACGAAGACGCCGCGCAAAACCCACGGACCGGCTCTCGAAGGGATTGGCGCAATTGCCACGGGGAATGGGGCACGCTCATTTTGGAGTCCCCGTCCTTGGTCCCATGGAAATAAGGGACATCGCCCCAGCCCTGGATTTCCGAAGAACTCTGGGTGTGGCCTCCGCAATTGGACGAATACAGAACATTAGCGACACTGCCGTGAAAGGAAACGACCCGGCCGCGGGTCGCGTTTACGACGCGGCGCGACCGTAGGGTTTCCGCCTGCACGCCGCGGTAGACCTGGCAATGCTGCCCGTCGCAGAGGGTGTATCCGTCGGCGCGATGACGGCGGCGAACATCCTTGATAAATAAGGCATGGGTGCGTGCAAGCACCGCCTGGGCTTTCAGGGCCTCGATCGGCGATTCGATCGGCATCTCGGCGGTCAACACGCCGTGGGTATAACTCTCCAGGTCGATCGTGTTGATGACGGTGAGTCCTTTGCCGCGCAGGCCCACCTCGACTTCTCCGCGCAGACGGCGGCTGAGGCCGCGTTTGCCGCCGGCTTCCCGGACCCAAATCCATTGCTGAATTTTCGACCGGGACTTGATGATGATCGGCCGTCGCGTACGTGCGGTCGGAAATCCCTTCTCGTCCCGGATTTCGAGATAGCCTTTTTTGGAGATGCCCAACCGCCAGCTTTGTCCGGCCTTGATGCGGGCGATGCGTTTGCCGCCTTTCTTGTAGCGGATTTCAACGGGCCCGCTGCCCGAGAATCGGATCGATTTCCAAACAAGGGGTTTGCCCATGCCGGTGGTCCCGATGCCGACTCGCAGCCGCGGTATGGCCTTCGCCGGCAAAGCGACGCGCGCTCTCCGGCCGGAGGTCCGTGATTTCTTTTTGGATTTTGATTTCTTTTTCGGCTGAATGCCGCGGCTGCGGCGCATCTTGCGTGCGAGGGCCTTCGATAGTTTTTTGATTTCTTTGTTCGAGGGTGCTGTGTTTCCCAGTCTAGAAATTTGTTTTCTTGCCTCGCGGTAACGCCGCTGTCTGACCAGGGACTCCGCAAGTCCGAAACGTGCCGACGTAAAATAAGAGTCCCGGCTCGAGGCCGACGAATAAGCCTCTCCGGCTTCTTTTGCGCGCCCGGCACGGGTGAGAGCGCGGCCTTTCCAGTAATGCGCGAGGGTGAGAGTGGGACGCAATGCTGCGGCGCGTTCAAAGGCCTCGGCGGCATCGTCGGCTCGACCCGACTCCATGAGCACGCGGCCTTTGGCGATCCAGGCATACGGCGCTTTTTCATCGATTTTTAAGGCATGCTCCACGGCCTTGGCGGCGGCGGCGTTTTGGCCGCGTTGGATTTCGGCTTCCGCCAATGCTGTGGCGATGCGGGATGACTCGGGTTTTAGGGCTAAGGCATTGCGGTACCAGGTCGCACTTTCGTCGAGTTTCCCCATCTCGCTCCATAACACCGCGCCGTTGAGCCAGGCGGAGATTCTTTTTGGATCGCGTTGGAGGGCGCTCCGGTAGGATAAGATGGCGCGTTTGGGATTGCCGGCGTAATAAAAGGCGTGTCCGGCCAAGAGATCGTTGGCGGCCGATTTTTCAATGGGCTGTGCGGGGGCGAGTATTTGATCATTGAATGCGACGACGCTGCATACTAATACAGTCGCCGCCGCGATTCGCATCATCGCGCGAAAATGTCCTCTCACATGGATCAGTGTAGCCGACGGATGTTTCGATGTGAATAATTTTGTGTTACAGGGAGAATAAAACCCTCTTGACAAGGTGCGGCACAAGTGCTACACTTTTGTTATGCCCGCAGCAAATCCCCGCATCAATGTCGTGTTGGAAAAACCGCTCTACGCGGCTCTCATGAAGCTCGCAGAGAAAGACGGGGTGTCCCTCTCCATGAAGGCGCGAGACCTGCTGCGGGAGGCTCTCTCAGAATTTGAAGATGCAACTCTCGTAGAACTTGCGGCGCAAAGAGCGAAGTCCTTCGACCGCAAGAAAGCCCTCACCCACAAACAAGCCTGGAAGTGAGTTCCGGGCTTTTTTATCACCCATCGGTCGTCTCTGATGATATTCCCCGTATCGACAAGAACCTACGAAAACGTCTTGCCAATGCGATTGAGCTTCGACTAAGCGCTCAGCCGGAATCCTACGGAAAGCCGCTCCGAGGCACTCTTGCCGGCTTTTGGCGGCTGCGCGTCGGAGATTACCGGATTATTTTTCGTATTGTCAAAAGAGAAGTTTGGATTTTGGGGATTATTAATCGAAAGGATGTTTATGACGACATCGTGAAGCGTTTGGAGTGGAAAACTTAAGCGACATCCCCTCGCTTGCGGGGGCAAGTCGGGTTTGCGATAATAGCCTTGCAGTGAGTACTTCCGGCATCCAAAGTCCCCCCCAAATGACGCGAGAGCGTGCCATCGCCGCCTACCAAGACGTGCGCAGCCGCAGCGATGCCTTAACCCGGCCGCTAAAGACCGAAGACTATGTCGTGCAGAGTATGCCGGACGCGAGTCCGGTCAAATGGCATTTGGCGCATACGAGCTGGTTTTTCGAAGGCGTATTACTCAAGCGCTTCGCGCCGGAGATTTCCGAATTCGACCCGCACTTTAAGTCCCTCTTTAACTCGTACTACGAGTCTTTGGGTCCTCGCTGGGCGCGTGCGGATCGGGGCTTGTTGACGCGTCCCTCTGTCGATGAGATCGCCGCCTACCGGCGTCATATCGATGAGCACATGCTTCACCTGCTCGATACGATTGATGAAGCGGCTTTCAAGGAGGCGGCGCCGCTGCTCGAGCTCGGCCTTGCTCACGAAGAGCAGCACCAGGAGTTGATGGTCACCGATTTCAAACACTTGCTCGCACTCAATCCGCTGCGCCCAATTTATCACGAGGGACCGGAGTCCGATCACGCCAAAACCCCGGCGCCAGCAAAATTTCGAGACTTTCCGGGCGGTCTTTACGAGATCGGGCACAACGGCGACGGCTTCGCCTACGATAACGAATCCCCCCAGCACAAAATCCATCTCCAACCGTTCGCGTTGGCTGACCGGCCGCTGAGCAACGCCGAGGTGCTCGCGTTTATAGAAGACGGCGGCTACCAGGACTTTCGCTTTTGGTTCTCCGACGCCTGGACTCTCCTGCAGCAGCAGGGTTGGGAGGCGCCGCTGTATTGGGAGAAAATTGACGACGTTTGGCATTCCTATACCTTGGCCGGTCGGTGTCCTATCAACCCGGGGGCAACGGCGGCGCATTTGTCGTTTTATGAAGCAGCGGCAATTGCCCGTTGGGCCGGCGCACGCCTGCCGACTGAATTCGAATGGGAAGTGGCAGCGGGCCGGGTCGCGCGGGCCGAAGGACGTTTTCTTAATGACGGTTTGCTTGCACCGGGTCCGGCTCG
>NVTF01000181.1 GCA_002401485.1 Elusimicrobiota bacterium
TCAACACATCTTCCAAAAGCCGCTCCGCGAGCCGGTGCCGGCGCACGCACATCTTAGAGGCTTCCCAACCGAGTCCCGTCAACTTCAATTCGCCGGCACGTCTTTCCGCCAGGCCGGCCTTGGCCAATTCGTCGATCAACGGCTGTGCGATTTCCTCGTCATCGCCCCAGGCCTTGCCTTCTTTATATTTAAGCCACTGCGTCTTAAGAAGGTTTTCCGCTTTTTCGCTGAGTTTCTTGCGCCCCTGCGTGGTGACGGTGAATTCAGGCAAGGAAGCCGGATCGGGCTTCTCAGCGGCCGCTATCTTCGCCGCTCGCCCCACAAACAGCAGCATATAACCCAGCCCCCCGATCAAAAAGATAAGCACGCTCTGCAGCGACACAAACGCGATGACCTTGAGAATCGCGAAATCCGGATGCACAAAACGCACCAGCCAGCTGGAGCCCTCTGAAAACAAGGCGGCTGCAAACGCCCCCACCGTAATGCCGATTTTCGCGTTTTTGGAAATCGGGGCGAAGAGATAGAGATGGGTGAGAACCAGCATCACAATCGCCATCATCGGCAAATGCATGTGGGTCACCTCGAGCATCGACCCGTAGCTGCGCGCGGCGGTAAAGGCCGCTTCCGAGCCCAGATAATAATCCTTCACCGAAGACGGGTAGAAGCTCATTCGCGAAAAATACATCGCAAAGTTGACGACCACCATCAATCCGAGGAAAACCAGGCTTAAGAAAAGCGGGATGCGCATCAAGGGCGTGCCCTGGAATCCTTTTTTCGTCTCCATATACTTCATTGGATTATCTCCATCTTACTATTGCCGGGACTCCTTCTTGGAGTCTTTCTTCATCATTTTTGAAACTTTTTTCGGAGTGGATGACCTTGAGAGAATGGTTTTATGCAGCGCCAGGAGACGGCGTACGGAGTTCGTGACGGCCTCCGACGTTAGGCTCGAGTTGGTGACATTACGAATGGCTCCGTACAACTTTAGCTCGTTATTCAGCTCTCGATCCTTAAAGAGCTCCAACCAGCGACGATGGGGCAAATAATCATCCGGCTCCGCAAACGTAAGAATCTCCGCAAACCGAACCTTGCCCTCGGGGCTTATCGCAACCATGATCGTGGCCGGCATGGTCCGAACGATGACGCGATCAAAATAGGCATAACCAAGCGCCTTGCCGTCTTTATCAACACCCTCGTAATACGTCCAGATCGTGGAGTCCACCTTGGCGCGCGCCAAATTTTGCACCACGGAAACCTCGTCTTCACTCAGATACGCGGTTTTCTTTTCGGTCTTAACACTGTCGGGCAACGCCAGTTTTAAGGCGGCCTTCTGGGACATGATTAATTTAGCGGACAGATTCTGGACAGGGAGCAAGGCAGCCATCAGGCCCAGCAGAAAAGTGGTTTTTCGGATCGTCATAAAGCGGGTTCCTCACGAAGGTATTGAGCGCAGTCGCCGACGGTCATGCGTGCATCCTTGTTGTCCGGAGAGGATATAATCGCGCAGCCGTCAAAATCGGATGGAAGAGGGTTCATTCCGGAAACGAAGAAGGCCGTGGACCAGGCATCTGCGGCCGCCGCGGTTCTCGCGATCACCGTCACCGTGCCGGCACCCTTGATGGCGGCACCGCTGCGGGGATCTCGGATATGTCCGGGACGCTGCGACAGCCCGGACGTCGAAACCGAACGATCCCGCACATGCAGGGTTAAGCCCGACGCACCGATGACGGGCCAGTCCCCCACCGGGCTTTCACCGATTACCAGAATTTGGCCCCCGAAATTCAGCAAGGCCGATTCAACTCCCGCCTCACGGATGAGACGGGCCGCCGAGTCCAGAGCGTAACCCTTGGCGATAGCGCCGAAATTAAGAACGGCTCCTTCGGCAAGAGCGACGGTGCGGTCCTTTGCATTTAAACGCAAACGGTCGAAGCCCCGGGACTTCGGCGTGGATCCGTAGGTCGGATCAAAGGCGCCGCCGCTGGCGCGAGCGACCTCAAGGGACTGGGTCAACACGTTCCAAAGATCGGTCGACACCGGACGCGGTGCGCCGTCCGCCGCGTCATTAAGCCGGGAAAGCTCACTGTCCTCGATAAAGGTGCTCAGAATTCGCTCCAAACGATCCACCTCATCAAAGACTGGATCGGCGGCGGTATTGGAGTCCAGATCGAAGGTGGTGACTTCCAGAAGGGTTCCCATCAGCCAACGTGCGCGCGTCAACGATTCCGCTTGCGCGCGGGCTGGCAAGGCGAAGGCGGCGAATAGGAGGATGAAAAAAATTCGAATCAAGCTTTTGCTCCGGAGAAAAATCCCGTCAAGGCCTTCAGCCATCCAGGCGTCTTCGCCAGCGGCGTCTCGAAACCGCAACTCGGACACTTCACCATGCCGCAGCCGCCGCTGAAACAGCCGCCGCAGGAACTGCGCCCCGCTTGTTCATCAAACACAAACTGGCAGAGACCGCAGGTCACTTTATCCGTCTCGACAATGGGAGCCGGTGAGCCAAGATTGCGAGCCCCCAACTCCTTGGCATCGGACGATTCGCCGCTTCCGTTTGCTTCACTCATAACTGAATCCTCAAGACATTGAGAATGGAATTCAGAAGAAATCCGATGAAGAACGAGAACGGGAAAATGAAGGCCGCCATGCCGACCGCCATGGCTTTGCCGCGCTCCTTCCATACAACGACAAACTGAGCCACACAGGGAATAAACAGGGTCAACACCACCGCTGCGATCAGCAGGCCGTTGCCGGCCAACGACCCGTCGGCCACCATGTCAAAAAGACCGGCGGCGCCGAAATCACGGCGGAAAAATCCGTACAAGAACGCCTGGCTTGCGCCTGCAGGCATGCCGGCCCACTGCACCGGATAGGCCATCCAGCGCACGAGCACATTAAAGAGACCGGTCAAATGACCCAACCAGATCATGACGCTGGCGAGAATAAAAATTGGAAGGACTTCCTTGAAATACCAAACCATGCGTGCATAGGTCTTCACAAACACATTAATCGGCACCGGCAGGCGCAAGGGCGGCAATTCCATAAAGAAGGCTGTGTCTTCCCCGCGCACCAGTCGCTTGGCGAGAGCCCCCGCAAAACCAAAAACCACAAATATCGTCGCGGCCCAGATCAGAATCATGACCGGCTTACTGGAGAGCAGGCCCAACAAAACGCCGAGTTGCGCCGAACAAGGAATGGCCAAGGACAACAAAAAGGTCGCGATGATCTTTTCCTTGGTCGACTCGAGCGTGCGCGTCACCACCGTCGCCATCGTGTCGCAGCCAAAACCCAAGGTAATGGGAATGACGGCCCGGCCGCTTAGCCCGAAGGCCTTAAAGGTACGATCCACCAGCATCGCCAAACGCGGCAAATAGCCCGAATCTTCAATCATCGAGAACATGATGAAGAAGGTCGCGACAATCGGGAGGATAATAGCGAAGGCGTAGCGCACCCCCAAGGTGATCATGCCGTAATCGCCGGCGAAGAGCTTGAAGGCCCAGCCCGAACCGAACATCGCTCCAAAGAAGGTGTCAACAGCGGGGTTGATGTACTGTCCAAAAAGCCCGTTTTCAATCACATCCACGACGGTCCCGGCGCCGAACTCCCCGACAAATTTATAGAGACCGACATAAAGAACGAACGCTAAAATCGGCAGCCCCCAAACCGGATGCACCATGAGATCCGAGAGCTTCTCCTTCCACATCTCGCGCTGCGGTCGTTTTTCCATGACCATGTGTTCGTCAATGATTTCTTTCGCGAGTCCGCGCCGGTGCTGGGAAAGGGCGTAGCCGATTTTCTGGCCGTCGCCTTTGCCAAGCGCCTGCAATATCGCCTTAAAATCATCTTCCCTGCGAATCAACTTCATGACGGTGTCATCCTGCTGCATCGCAAGAAGCACCAAGGGACGTTTCGCCATTTCGTATTCCTGCTTCAGCAGGTCGCAAACCGACGCAATGCGCTTTTCCACATCCTCGGGGTATTTGCGTTCGACGGTATTGTAGCGATACCGCTTCTCAACGACCTCCACCATGCGGGAACGCAGATTATTAACACCCATGCCGCTGACCGCCACGGTCTCCACCACCGGAATGCCCAAATCGTGCTCGAGATGGGCAATGTCGATGCGCATACCGCGGGCGAGCAATTCGTCATAAAGATTCAGCACCAAAATAACCGGCAGACCCAGCTCGATGAACTGCAGGGTCAACGGCAGCATGCGTTCCAGATTTTTGGCGTCCACCACATGGACAACCACATCGGGATTGCTTTGCAGGAGGATCTCGCGGGTCACCTCTTCCTCTTGCGTGATCGGCTTCATCGAATACATGCCGGGGGTATCCACCACTTCGAATGTGTGGTGGGTGCCGATTTTCATCTTTCCTTTGAAAACGTCTACGGTTGTGCCGGGATAATTGCTGACGGTGACATAATTACCGGTGAGAATGTTAAACAGCGCGCTTTTGCCCACATTCGGACTGCCCACGAGATAGATCTTCTCAGCGGTCGTACCTTCAGGGTGCGCGGGCCCAGTGCCGGAATCGCCTTTTGATGAAATTGGATTATCGGCTTTCATGGAATTTTCCTCTATTCTGGCACGACTTCCCGACGGGGGCGAAGGAGGTTTCTTGCTGAGATATCATATCAAATATCAGAACCAAATAAAGTAACTAGTTACATAAGTTACAACACGCAGCGGAACAAAAACATACGCAACCGTCTTATGATTAACAAGCTTCGAATAGTCACCCGAGAGGATGCGGTTGCCCAAATAAATCAGCAGGAAATAACAAATCAGAACCCCAAACGCGGCTACTGCATGAAAGATCAAAATGGGGCGCGGCACCGAGATGGCCGTTTCAATAATAAACGACGTAACTTCAAGGTAAATAAAGACAAAGAAATCGAGCGAAAAGGCCGTAAACATGAAGCGAGGATGCCACTTTGAATCGCGTCGAAGCATGAGACCGATCGCGAGCAAAACGAGCACCACGGTCGTGACATGATGCAGCACCGACATGCGGTCAAAAAGGTCGATGGTTGTGGGGATCACCTTCGGTATAGTAGGTATCATTCGGCTGTTCCTGTCTTCATATTAGTTTGTACGCAATATCATTAACCATCGTTATTCCACTGGCCACAACAACAGGCGCATCGACAAACCCAGGAGAGCCAGCGATAAAAGCCGCAGGATAATCGTCCCCGACAATCGTTTGGAAATCCTGGCCCCGACCTGGGCCCCTACAATCACACCGATTCCCGCGGGAATCGCTGTAGGAATGTCCACCCAGCCATACATAAAATAGAGCAGCACGCCGAAGAGGCTGGCAATCGCAAGCTGATAATGCGCGGTCGCCGCCGCCACATGCACCGGGAAACGCAAAACATGCACCAACGCCGGCACATGAATGATGCCACCGCCGATCCCAAGCATCGTGGCAAAAGAACCGATCCCCAGGCTCATGCCGATGCCGATGCGTTCGTTGAAACTATAGGTAAAACGCTCCCCACCGGAATCCTCAAAGTCCCGAGTTACAAAACCGGGCTGAGGCCGTTCCTGAGCGGGGTCGTCCAGACCTTCCCGCCCGCGGTCGCGGCCCGCCGATCCAGCCCCGACAACAACCGCGGTTTTCGGGACCGCCGCCGCCTTCTCTCGCCGGGCAGTGGAGACCAGGACAAACCCCGTCAAGGCCAGAAGCAGCACGCCGAAAACATTGGTCAAAAAATTCAGGCTGAAAAACTGAGGAATCATGGTGCCGAGCAAGGCCCCGGGGATGGTGGCCAGGCCGAATTTTGTGCCGCTCACAAAATCAATGCGGCCTTGTTTGAGATAGGCGATGGTTCCGGAGAAAACGTTCAGGAAAACGATGGCCAAGGAAGTACCCACAATTTCCTGCGGGGTTAAATCCGAAAAAAGAATCAGAAACGGCACAATCAGCGG
>NVTF01000182.1 GCA_002401485.1 Elusimicrobiota bacterium
GACTGTTTATCAAAAACACAGCTCCCTGCGAACTTGTAAAAGTATGTATAGGGGGTGACGCCTGACCAATGCCAGAAGGTTAAGTATCGGCGGTGTATGCATCACACTGCGTGTGATGCGACAATTGACAACTAACATTTAACAATTGACTGTCGAATTTTGCTTCGCAAAATTCGACAAAAGTCACTTGTCACTTGTTGCAGGTCAAATGTCGCATCGCGCATAGCGTGATGCGTATGCTGACTGATATAAGCCCTGGTGAATGTCGGCCGTAACTATAACGGTCCTAAGGTACACATCATGAGCAATCGTGATGTGTAGGACTGGGACTGTTATAGAAGATAAATAGAACGCGCAAGTTACCTTACTTATAGAAATGTAAGTATAGTCCAATCATGATGATCAAGAGACCAACGTCATGGCCCTCACTTTGTCTTTTATAGATAGAGAAGGGATAAGATAGAGTCCATGTAGTGTTTAAAAGGAAAACATGAGCGAATTTCCTTGTCTGGTAAGTTCAGACGTGCACGAATGGCGTAACGACTGGGGAACTGTCTCGAGGAGCAGCTCGGTGAAAATGCGATACCGGTGAAGATGCCGGTTACCTACAGCTAGACGAAAAGACCCCAGAAGCTTTACTATAGCTTGATATTGAGGATGCGTTTTAATTGCGTAGCATAGGTGGGAGACTTTGAAGTGTAGATTTTGGTTTACATGGAGTCATCAGTGAAATACCACTCTGTTCGAATGTATTTTCTAACCCGTCGCGGAAAAACCGGATGGGAACAGTATCTGGCAGGTAGTTTTAGTGGGGCGCTACCCTCCCAAAAAGTAACGGAGGGGCTTATTAAGGTTCTCTAGGCGCGAATGGAAACCGTGCCGATAGTGTAATGGCATAAGAGAGCTTGACTGCAAGACGTAAATGTCGAGCAGGTGCGAAAGCAGAACATAGTGAACCGATGGTCCGTTTTAGATGCGGCCGGAGATTATCTGATAAAAGCTACTCTGGGGATAACAGGCTAGTATCGCCTAAGCGTTCAGAGCGACGGCGATGTTCGGCACCTCGATGTCGGCTCAACTTATCCTGGAGGTGGAGAAGCTTCCAAGGGTTTGGCTGTTCGCCAATTAAAAAGTTACGCGAGCTGGGTTCAGACCGTCAGGGAACTAAAATTCCAAACAACAAAGTCCAAATTACAAACAAATCTGCCTGCCGGCAGGTTCAAATACTAATGTTCAAATGTTAAAACAACAACTTTGTTTTGTGCATTTATATTTTTGGTTATTGAGTATTGTTTGTCATTTGGTGCTTGAAATTTGGTATTTGGTTTTCAGACAGTCTGAACCGAATTCATAACGACACAAAAATCAAGGTCTTTTCGTCTTTTCAAAAAGTATAGAACCAATCAAATTACGGCGGTTGTATTAAGGAATTAATACGACTTTGTTAACTTATATCGGTGAAATCCCCTAAATCAAATTTTAAAAAATTTGATCGGGCGAACATTTTTGTTAAAAATGTTTTAGCCTTAAATGCTGGGACAATACCGAGGGAATCGTGTTGACTTGTTTACAAGAGAACACGTGCCCGTAGAGACTGAATGTTAGCCTCCTAAATTACCTTAAGGGTAATCGGATGAAGTTACAGTCCAATGCCACGAGCAATCGTGGGTATCATGCGTAAGACAGGTTGGTCTCCTATCTGCTGTAGGCGTCGATTCTTGAGAAGATCTGCTTCTAGTACGAGAGGACCGAAGTGGACTGACCTCTGGTGTACCTGCTGTCGTGCCAACGGCACCGCAGGGTAGCTATGTCGGGAATGGATAACCTCTGAAAGCATCTAAGAGGGAAGCCAGCTTTAAGATAAGGAATCGTTTGAGACCCCTGGAAGATGACCAGGTGATAGGCACTAGGTGGAAGTACAGCAATGTATTGAGCCGAGGTGTACTAATTCGTCGATCCTATTAGGAAATATATATATCACATATATAGATATTATTTGCGATTATAATTTGTTACTCTAACAAAAAATAGAACCCCGAGACAATCTCACTGTGTGAAAGCACAAAGTTGCCTCGGGGTTCGGAAAAGAGTTTTCACTCTTTTGTTCTGGTGATTTGACGCCATGGAACCACCCGTTCTCATTCCGCACACGGAAGTTAAACGTGGTAGTGCCGATGATACTCATTCTGTGGGAAAAGTAGGTAGTCGCCAGAACAAAGAAGTGAAGAAGTAACAAGTGACCTTTGACCATTGACTTTTGACGGTAGAATTTTGCGAAGCAAAATTCTGCCGAGACCGCAAAGTCACAGGTTAAATGTTAATAGTTACATGTCAAAACACCCGCGCCTAAAAGCGCGGGTGTTTTGTCTGTTATACTAGTACCAATGTCTACTTGGGCCGTTAGGCGAAAATTACAATATGGTGGGGGAGCAATTGCTTTTTTGATTATGATCATAGCAATACCTGTTTTTTTATCACTACACAAATCACCAACTTGTTTTGATGGAGATAAAAATGGAAATGAATTAGGAATTGATTGTGGTGGTTCGTGCGTAAATATTTGCGGCATTACTGTTAGACCTCTTGTTGTTGAATGGAGTAGGGCTTTGAATGTTTCCAAGGGTATTTATAGTGTTGTTGCATATGTAGAAAATTTGAATACGGACATTGGAGCAAAAGACACCCAGTATGTTTTTAAAGTATATGATGAGAACAATATTTTAATCACCGAGCGATTTGGAAAAACAGAAATTCCAGCAGACAGAGTATTTCCTATATTTGAATCAGATATTCGCACGGGTGAGAGAGTTCCAGCAAGAACCTTTTTTGAATTTATTGATGAGCCAGAATGGGTAGATGGATTAGTTTTTGATGCTAGCGAGGACGTCATTGTCACCAGTCGTCGTATCACTGGAGAGGATACAGAACCACGCTTAGACGTTGTTATAGAAAACACATCGCTCAGAGATATAAGCGATATCATTACACATGCTGTTTTGTTTGATTCAGATGGGAATGCTGTGGCTGCATCTAAAATTGTTTTGAAGTTTCTCTCAAGAGGGGAGGAAAAGAAACTGACGTTTACATGGCCACTACCGTTTGATAGATCAATTGCAAAAATAGAAGTACACGTAACGGTCGCACTATAGGTTTGTATATTATGAACGCATTATTATCACAGGTTGCAGGAGATGATCGGGCTCGGGGAATAGTGGGTTTTTTTAGGTCTATTGATTGGATACTTGTATTTGCTATATTGCCAATTCTTGCAGTTGGACTTATAACAATGAATTCATTTGCGGGAGATAATACATTCTTTACTAAGCAATTAGTATGGATTGCTCTATCGTTTATTATTTTCTTTTCCTTGAGTACTGTTGATTTTAGGTTTCTCCGACGTACCAGTGTAATCGTGACGATATTTGTTGTTTCGGTTTTATTGTTACTCGCTACACATATATTCGGGAGTACTATACAAGGAGCAGAGAGATGGATTAGTTTTGGTTTTTTTGCATTTCAACCATCGGATGTAGTAAAGGTTTCTCTTATACTTATTCTCGCAAAATATTTTTCTCGTAGACATGTTGAGATCGCACACTTTAAACATATACTAATTTCCGGAGCATACGCGCTAGTATTTTTTGTTCTTATTTTTTTACAGCCCGATCTTGGGTCAGCTCTTATCGTTTTCTTTGTTTGGTTGGGAATGGTGCTTGTTAGTGGGATATCCAAAAAGCATCTATTTTCGGTATTTGGTATTGGAGCAGTAGTTTTTCTAGTTCTGTGGTCATCTGTATTTCATGAATATCAAAAGGCACGAATTATGACTTTTATCCATCCACTCGCTGATATACAGGGTGCTGGGTACAATGCGTACCAATCAACAGTTGCTGTAGGTTCTGGGCAGATTTTGGGCAAAGGAGTGGGGTATGGTACACAGAGTAAACTACAATTTCTTCCTGAATATGAGACTGACTTTATATTTGCATCATTTGCAGAGGAATGGGGGTTTATTGGGGTGATTATTTTGTTTATTCTCTTTGGGATTATTTTCTACCGTATTATTGTAAATGCGAGTATGGGAGCGAGTAATTTCGAGGTGCTTTTTGGTGCAGGCCTTGCCATACTTTTTATTACTCACTTTATAGTGCATATAGGTATGAATATAGGGTTGTTGCCGGTCACAGGAACGACTCTGCCGTTTATGAGTTACGGTGGATCACATTTAATAACAGAATTCGTTGGACTAGGAATTTTAATGGGAATGCGACGCTACGCTAGGCCGGTAGTACATCGAGCATCTTTGCACAATGAGATTGTGGGGGTTTAGTTACTCGGTAATACAATAATAATTGCCACTATCAACGGCCACGCCTCCGGTGAGGTTAAATTTGGACAAATGTGCTGAGTGTGTTAAATCACGAGCGACAAAACCAAATTTTGTCATAGGTATGTTGCCACAGAAGAATGCAACCGAAATATTGGTAAGCCAGCTCGAGTCAAGGTATATGTATATGTAATCTGAAGAGTTGTTTGGCCAGGTTGGTGCGTTAGGGATAGAGGATATATATCCTCTATCTACCAAAATCTGAAGTTCATTTGTAAGTTGTTCTGATCCAGTAGAATCTCCTGAAATACCAGTGCTTGTTATGGGGTAACTTCCGTTGTTGTCATCCGCGTAAAAAAGAAAAGCTTTTCCTAATTCTTGTAAGTCAGATGCTATCTTTGCCCCTCGTGCTCTATCTCTCGCCCCATCCAAACTCGCAAAAACAATACTCGAAAGTAGCCCGATGATTGCGACAACGACGAGGAGCTCTATGAGGGTAAACCCAGTACCACTTTTTTTGCGAAAAAGTGGTACTGGGCAAACCCTTCTTTTTTTGTTTGTGATTGGCATAATATTACTCGGTAATACAATAGACATATTCCAAAATATCACCACTAATTTTTGATGTTAAGTATGAAAGGGGTACTGGTATCTGTACATCAATAACAAGTAGAGTAAATCCACTCAGTGTATGGTTTCCACAGGTAAACACATTTGTAAGTGCTTCTGTTTGTAGTTTATCCCAATATAGATAGTATTGGCTACTAATAGTATTGTTTGGCCAAAGTGGATGATGTGGGATTTCTGACATAAAACCATTATCTAAAAAAGGTTGAAGTGTTGTTTCAAGACTGTTTGATCCGTTTGAATCATTACCATTACCCACAGGGTATGTTCCGAATTTATCATAGTGAAAAAGAAGTGCTTTTTCTATCTCTTTAAAATCTGAGGCAATGAGCGCTCCTCGTGCTTTATCTCTCGCTCCATCCAAACTCGCAAATACAATACTCGAAAGCAGGCCGATGATTGCGACAACGACGAGGAGTTCTATGAGGGTGAACCCCTCACCACTTTTTTTAAAAAAGCGGTGAGGGGTGAAGCCTTTGTTGTTTCTAATTTTCATATAGTGACAAAGTGCTATTCAACATAATATCAAATGTGAACTTTGACTCAACATGATTTGAGAGCGCTATTCCTAGATGTTCTTGAGTGCTCTGTGAGCCGAGTAGTGCTTCAATTGACTGTGCTATCTCTCTCGATTGCTTAATAGGAACAAGAAGTCCTGTCTTTCTGTGAATTATTACTTCAGGTATACCTCCGGTAGATGTTGCGACAACGGGAAGTTTTGCAAAACCTGCCTCAAGTAAGACATATGGTAGACCTTCCTTGATAGAAGGAAGTAAGAAAATATCTGCTCCTGAAAGTAGCGTAGCTGCATTATCTATGGATCCAAGCAGGAAAACTTGCTCGTTCAGATCGTACCTATTGATTTCATTTTGTAACATTTCTTCGTCTTCGCCGTTACTAATAATAAGGTAGATGCTATTTTTTAAGCGTCTCATCGCAGAAATTGCATACACGATACCCTTATTTTTTGTTAATACT
>NVTF01000183.1 GCA_002401485.1 Elusimicrobiota bacterium
GTTCGATTCGCGCGCTGCTTTCCTGTCCGGATTATTTCCCGTTTCCCCCCGGCGGAAAATGGACCTATGTCGATACGCTCTCGGGTGGTGAAAACATGCGACTGGAGTTGGCGGTTGCTCGTTCCAGCGGTGCGGTGAACGGTCTGATCACCGGCGCGTTTTACGCGGGTAAAGAAAAATTTCTCGATTACAATCGCAAGGTCATCAAAGAAGATTGGGGGATTTGGGAAGAGAAAGAGACCGGCCGCGCGCCGATTCTACGGTTTCCCTTCCAGAAGGGACGCTCCTGGACCTCTGTCGAAGGCGGTAAAACGATTCGCTATTCCATTGTCAAAGATTCGATGGTTGTGAAAGTGAAAGCGGGACGTTTTACGGGATGCCTCAAGGTAAAAGCCAAGACCGTGGGTTTTGAATCCTGGGTCTTCGATTATTATTGTCCGGGAGTCGGCCGCGTCAAAACGAGTGTCGGCGCTCCCGGAGTGGAAAACCCCAACACCGAGCTGGCCTCCTACAAATTGTAATATCTGTCGGCATGGCCAAGGTAAAAGAAGCAATCCCGTTTTGGAAGAAGCAGCCCAAGGATAAGCGAAAAGAGAAGGTTGAGGATTCTGATATTCGCAGCGCCTTGGAAGAGGCCGCGGATATTGAGATCGACGGCATTGCCAAGCCGGGCGAAAAAACTGATCTCTATAAACGGCTGCAAACGGCCCGCAGCCGCACCCTTTCGATTTCCTCCATTAAGCTGTACGACGATTGTCCGCGGAAGTGGTATTTTCGATACGTGCACCGTATCCCGCAGAAGGATAAACATTTCTTCTTTTTTGGAAAACTCCTGCACGAACTGCTCGAATATTTTTACAAACAACCCGTTGTTCCCGCCTTAAAAGATATTTTGGGGATGTACAACGATTGGTGGGACAATGGCAAGGCGGGCAAGCTTAATCCCTCCAGTGCGATTGACTGGCCCAGCGCGGATCAGGAAGCCAAATACCGTGCCGACGGCGAGCGCATTCTCAAGGAGTACTACGAGAAACACGCCCCGACCTTTAAGCCGGCCTTTCATACGGAACGGCATTTTGTCGTTCGGTTGTGGTATGCGAAATCCCCCGAGTCGTCCGAGTGGATGGTGCATTTTGAGAAATCCACGGGCAGCGCAAAGACCCCCCTCACCCGGCCGCAGGGTTTTGAGTCCGTTCCCCTCGACAACAAGGATATTCAGGTCCAATTGCAGGGCTACATTGACCGCATCGAGCGCCATGAAAACGGGTTTGAAATCATCGACTACAAAACAGGAAAACCCTTCGATAACGATCGCGTCGAGAAAGAAGAACAGATGACGTTGTATCAGATGGCCTGCGACAACGACCCCGCGCTCAAAGTGGACTCGGAAAACACCACCGTCGCGTCCCTGACGCTCTACCATTTGAATTCTCTGACCGCCCATACGGTGCACGCGCATTCCTCCGACAAGGTCGCCGCGTTGAAATCGAAAATCGCGGATGTGCACACGGGCATCCGAAGTTCCTGCGACAACTTTATCGATTCGCCTCTTGAAAATTTCGAGCTGAAACCGGACGAACGAAAGTGCGACTGGTGTGAATACGAGCCGATTTGTCCGCTGATGCGCGGTCTTTATGTGAATGAGAAATTAATTAAGTTGTCGGCGAGCGGCCAGCCTCAATCGGATTTATTCGCCGGCAAACCCCGACGGATCGCCAAGGGAGCCGCGATCAAGAGTGCCGCGGAAACGGAAGGGACGAAGGCCAAACGTGTTGAGAAACTCATCGATAAACTCGGCAAAGGGATTGAGGATCTTGATGAGAAGAAGCTCAAGGTTGAGGAAATGAAAAAGGAGTTGATCGGGTCGCTGCGCGAATTAGGGTACGTGAAGGTCTACGGCACGGATTTTCAAGGACTGCTTCATTCCGCCGACCATTGGGAATTTACCGATCGAAATAAGTCCAAGGTGAAGGAGTTGCTTAAAGAGCACGGACTTTTCGACCGCATCATGGGGCCGTCTATTTTTAAGGTTCGGGAAATGATTCGCACGACGGAGTTTCCTGCTGAACTTTGCGAAAAGTTGGAATCCCTGGAGCCTTTCTCCCGAAATAAAGAAGTGGTTTTTAAGCTGATCGCCGAGGCTGGCCACGCGGAGGCGGTAAAAGCGCCTCTTCCGTCGAAGCTGCAGGATTTGATGAACGATCTCTCGTATCTCCCGCACGAATTGCAGGAGAAGCTGCGCAAACTCGGTCGCCTAAGCCGGGAGCGTGAGGCATTAGCCGTGAAAAGAATAAAGGATTCGGAGTAATACCATGGATGAACTACGGCTGATCCCGCTTGATGCGCGGCGGTTGCAGGATTTTGAACGGTTGCTTTCGGGCAAAGAATTCGGAGGCTGTTATTGCGCCGTCTGGTCCAATCAGGATGAGCAATGGGCTGAGCGCTGCAAGGAACGACCGCACGAAAATTTGGAGCATACCAGCGTGCGGGTGAGGAAAGGCCAACATGCCGGCTTTCTCGTCGCGCGCGTTGCAGACGGCGCGATTGTCGCCTGGACCGGAAGCGGCCCAAAGCCCGCGTTTCCGTCTCTGAAAGATCGTCCGGGTTCACGCCTTGGCACGTGGTCGGATTCCGTTTGGGCGGTGGGTTGTCTCGCGATTGGATTTGCCAATCGCGGGCGCCACTACGCCCCTGAAATTGTTCGCCTGATCGTGGCGGAAGCGATCTCCCGCGGCGCTTCTTCGGTGGAAGCCTATCCGATTGAACCCGCCTCTGAGGAAGGGGCGTACCGGGGAACCCGCAAGCTGTATGAGGATCTTGGATTTACCGTCGCCGATGGAGAACCCTCCGGCGATTTACACGCGGTGCGCATGGTTAAAACGTTGGAAGGCGCTTCCACCGCTGTTGCGGATGAAGCGTCGGGTGAAGAACTGACAACAGGCTGATCCAGTGAAGTCTCTAACCGAATACCTCTGGTTTGAAACGAAAAAGCGGAAGGAACTCGTTAACGTCACGCAGACGATCGAGGGCCTTGTGCGAAAGAGCGGCGTGAAAGAGGGGTTTTGTCTGGTCAGTGCGATGCATATCACAGCCGGAATCTGGGTCAATGATGAAGAGGAGGGCCTTAAGCAGGATTTTATTGAATGGACCGAAAAACTGGCGCCCTTTGCCGACTATCGTCATCACCGTACGGGAGAAGACAATGGGGACGCGCATTTGAAGCGTACGTTGACCGGGCATCAGGTGATGCTTCCGGTAACGGACAGCAAGCTCGATTTGGGTCCTTGGGAACAGATTTTTTATGCCGAGTTTGATGGTGCGCGGCGCAAACGCGTCGTCGTCAAAATCCTGGGTGACTGAGTCCAGTCCATCCTTTCACGGACCCCTGCGCAAATTCGCGCAGTGGTTGTGCACGGTGTATCATGACATCACCATCGAAGGGATCGAACACGTGCCCAGCCACGGTCCCGCGATCATCGCCGCCAATCACCCGACCTATCTCGATCCGGGGTTTCTCATGATCGAATTGAATCGCCCGATTCGTTTCATGGCCTACGAGCGTCCCATGAGAATTCCAGTGCTCGGGCATATCCTGCGCGCCTACGGCGTGATTCCTGTCGACGTGAAAAAACCGGGGCGTGCTTCGTTTGAAGCGGCGGTGAAGGTGCTGCGTTCGGGCATGTTGTTCGGCATTTTTCCGGAAGGCGGCCGCACCAAAAAGGGCGCCGGCATGAACCCGTTTAAGTCCGGCGTCGCACGTCTGGCTCTCATCACCGGGGCTCCCATTATTCCGGCCACCATCACGGGAGGCCGCCGGGTGTGGCGGCGCGGGCAATCGTTTCCCAAACCCGGAAAGATTCGTGTTGTTTTCCATCCGCCGATTACCGTCGACTCCTCGGAACGCTTAAAGTGGAAGCGGGACAAGACGCTGGAGCGGGGCGTGATCAAAGAGGTGATGAAGACAATTAATCGTGCGTACCGGCCCTCGCTGCGCAAGGAAGCACGCATGCGCCGTTTATGGCGAGGCACTCCGCCGCGGTTGTCTCCTCTGGTTGAGGGAATTCCTATTTTCTTTCTCGCCATCCTCGCCGCCTTTGGGGCGGCGGCCGCCTCCTTTGTTGCTCCCTTGATCGTGTACTCGTCCTGGCTGGGGCTGGAGCGCCTGACGGACGCGCGAGGCCGTTTTGTGATCTGGACGCGGCATCTTCTGCCTTGGATAACGCTCGGCGTTATCTCGGTTGGCATTGTCTCCAAGGTCCTGTTGGTTGCCGGGGCGGTACTGACGACGATGGGCGTGATCTGGCTAACGATTTTCCGGTTTCCCCTGTATCGCCGTGTGCGCAGCCTGATGCTTGTGTTGTCATACGGCGCGCTTCTCATGCATGTGCTGCGAGGCGGCGCGTGAAGGTTGTCATCGCTCTCGACCAAGGCAGTTCCAGTTCCCGCGCTCTCGCCTTTGATAGTGAAGGAACGGTTGTCGCCCGTGCCCAGGTACCGGTTGTGTCGCAATATCCTCATCCGGGATGGGTTGAACACGATCCGCTTGAGCTCGCGGCAACGCTGGAAAACGCGCTTGATCATGTTTTAGAAAACCTGCCTCAGGACGCGGAGATCACAGCGGTCGGGCTCGCGACCCAGCGCTCAACCTTTATCGCCTGGGACGCAGAGACCGGCGAACCTGCGGGGCCTTGTCCTTCATGGATGGATTCGCGCGGCAGTGATATTGTCGCCCCGCTGCAGGGCGACATTACCCTGCAGCAGGATGTGCACCGCCGCACCGGACTTTATTTGACTCCGTTTTACTCCGCGCCGAAGATTCGCCATTTGTTGGACAACTCGCCGGAAATAAAAAAACTGCATGAGGCGGGTCGATTGCGGATCGGGCCGGTGACGACGTATTTGCTTTGGCGATGGACCGAGGGAAAGGTTTTTCGCGTCGACCCGGCGATGGCGCAGCGCATGCTGCTTTACAATATCGAGTCCGGCCAGTGGGATGATCGGTTGCTCGACCTGTTCAATATCCCCGTTGAGATTCTTCCTGAAATTTCCCCGTCCTTCGGCGATCCTGTTGTTTTTTCCCGCGGCGGCCGCACATTAACGGTGACCGCTACGCTGGGCGATCAGCAGGCGGCGGCCATCGGGCAGGGCGGCGGTCGATTGGGCGTGGGTGTTCTTAATTATGGGACAGGCGCCTTTTTTCTTCTCAACACCGGAACGACCCTGCACCGGCTTCCGGGGCTTTTAACCTCGGTCGCGTGGGAAACGCCTGACCACGGGCGCGAGTATTTTCTTGAGGGAACAGTGCACGCCGCCGGTACCTCGCTGGAATGGCTTAAAGAAAACTTTAAGTTGCTGGATGATGCGGCGGATCTCGATGACGCGATGGGCCGCTCCAAGAAACGCATTTTGACTCTGCAGGCGATCGGTGGGCTCGGAGCTCCGCGCTGGGACTATAAAACGCCGACGGTTTTTTACGGCCTCGATGTTTCCACCACGGGTGATGATTTGGTTCGCGGTGTTGCGGAATCGATCGCCTTTCTCATCGCCGACATCATTGATCCTATCCTCCAGGCCGGACTTGAGATCGATGAGCTCCGCGCTTCGGGAGGCATGTGTCAGGCCGATCGATTGCTCGCTTTTCAGGCGGACATAATTGGTCATACGATTTCTCGTTTAAAAGAGCGCGAGGCGACAGCGGCGGGAGCGGCGAAATTGGCCGCCCATGCGGCGGGCTTGAAGGAGTCGTTTTCCCCTTCCCCGGATGATGTGGATCAAACGTTTATCCCGACGATGAAAATAGGGGATGCCAAGAAGCTGAAGGCCGTTTGGCGGCGGTTTGTGGCGGGGCAGCAGGAAACGGCTGCGGCCTTGC
>NVTF01000184.1 GCA_002401485.1 Elusimicrobiota bacterium
CATGGGGCTCGAAAAAATTGCCGAACCATTGAGTATCAAACACAACTACGTCATGCCCCAGATTTAGTAGTTTCGGCACTAAAACAGAGCCCTTGTAACCGCAACCTCCAGTAACAAGAATTTTCATGCAACTCTCCTACGTCCTTCTCATTATTTATAAAACAGAATTAAAGGTTTTTTTCAAATTATTCAGGCTACAGCTTTTACCATTTTCCTGAAACTAGGACTGCTCTCAAGCAATTGATTGTAAGATCCCTGGGCAACCAATCTGCCATCCTCTAATTGAATAATGGTGTCGCAACCTTGTACCGTTGTCAGGCGATGCGCAATCATAATTATCGTCAAATTGCCGGTCAAGCTATCGATTGCATCAATAACACCCCTCTCAGTTTCATTGTCTAAAGCACTAGTAGCTTCATCCAGCACTAATACCCTCGCATGCTTGTAGAGGGATCTAGCAATACCTATCCTTTGACGTTGCCCGCCAGAAAGTCGCACGCCCCTCTCACCAACCATCGCATCATAACCGCCAGGCCAATCTTCTATATAGCCTGCAATCTGAGCTTGTTCTGCGACCACCCTTACCCTATCCATATTGATTAATTCTTTCGGTACACCAAATGCAATATTCTCAGCCAACGTTGCGTCAGCGAGATATACATGCTGAGGTACGTGTGCAATAGAACGCTGCCAACTTCTTTGCAGCTCACCATTAACAGGCTGGCCATCAACTAAGACGTTCCCTTCAGTCGGTTCTAATAATCCCATCAATAAATCCATTGTAGTGCTTTTACCGCTACCCGTACTTCCAACAATCCCTACTCTACTACCTTTTGGAATTCTCAGATCGAGACCGTTCAATACCCAAGGACTCTCATCCGTATAGCGATAGCGCACACCGTTGAAAGTTATGTCATCTTCAAAATCCAAAACCTCTGCCTCATCAAAATAATCCGTGTCTGGCAACTCCTGATCAAGCAAATCCAATACTGCAATTAGTGAATCTTTATGACCTGATATCCCGGCCCATGATGCATAAATCTGTTGAAGTGCCGGCAAAAGGCGCTGGGCGCCAAGAGCCAATGCCCCTAGCACCGGTAATATTGACACGACCCCTTCTGACGTTCGACTTAGAAAATACGCCATCAACGCGATAACCACCATTCCAAACGCCTCTAACGCGAATCGAGGACTGCCGGCGATAAACAAATTATTACCTTGAGCTAATCTCAAAGGCCGCTCAGCTTTAGCATAAATTTCGCAATATATTGGTTGAGATCCATCTAGCAAAACGTCACGAATGCCTCCTAACCCTTCTTGAAGGGATTTAAGTGCATTAGTGGAACCCTGCTCGATCCGTTTGCTATTTTGTTTAAGCCTATTCCTCGTTAGGTTTGAAATAACCAAATAACAACTACCGAAGCAAAATGCTGTCAACACCGCGACAAAAGGATTAATCATTATCAAAACTATTATGATAGACAACACCAACACACTTGCGCTGATTAGGATAAGCATCATGTTAATAACGGCCGGTGCACTGCCCATTTTACTGATAATACCACTCACGACTTCACTACTATTTCGAGAAACATGGACCTCATACCTTTGGTAAAGAGTTCTACGATAAGCTTCGATGCTAAGCTCTGCACCCGTAGAAAACGACAATCTGGCGCTGGCCCACAATAGCAACATCCGTATACCACCAGCGATCAGTGCAGTCACTGCGAAAAAAATCGTCAAGGGAAGTATCAACCCCTGAGGAGTGTTAATACCGAAAGTACTTGCGACCCTCTCAACAACTTTATAGCTAAATATCTGATCGGGGGCTGTCAATACAGCAATAAAGGGCATAACTGCCCCGAGGCTGACTACTTCAGCCAAAGCCGCTACAAACATTAATCCCAGTAGAACCACAAACTGTCTTCGACGGTATCCACTCAAACAATACCAAAGGCGCTTTATAAAATGTGACGAATCTAAATATTGCATTGCCCTCGCTCTATTTTGTATGGTGACTAAACAGACCTTTAATAGATTGACGCCGAAATCATGAAACATCATAATTTAAGCCTGAACGGAACTGAAAAAGCACTTTACCAATGGGACTATGCAGCCCTGATCGACTTAGAAACAAGGTTATCTAACATTAATTTTGCGATATTATGAGCCCTTTCAAAATACCTATCACCTAGCACTTCGGGAAGCCACAAAGGAATATCATTCCCAACATGCGGAATTGTCTCTTTTTCTCCCCAAATTTGTCTAACTTCACTAGCTCTCTCTATCATTTCCCAATCGTCAACAAAGTCTGGCTTTACCCTATTAAAAGATTCTTTTTTGTAGCAAGGTTCTCCAATTGCATCTAAATAATAAATTGGTAGCGACATAACAATAGACAAAAAATACTTCATTTGATTCATGGTATTCATGTCCTTGTAGCTTTCTTGTAAGTACTTTCCTTCAAATTCGTGGTGTTGGAGAATTCCAGATTGATGACTTCGCTTAAAGAGCGCGACTTTTTTCGCAAAAAAACTTTCTATATCGTTCGTGGAACGACGTTGCGCCAGAGTCAGGAATTGGCCATCAATAAGAGATTTACTTTCCTGCAATACCGCGACCGGCATACAATGACTGAGGTATTGATTAAGATCAAACTCAGTACAGAAAATGAAGCCATGATGTTGCAAAGGATCCAATGCCAACAAATAGTCGTGAGCACGATGGAGCTTTTCACGTAAATCCATAAGAGCTAATGGGTTCGTTATCGTTTTACTTTTCAGGATGACTAAGGTATCTAGATCACTCCACCCTTTCACATAATCAAGGGTCGAAACGCTTCCATGAATTAAGAAGTCAACAACATGCTCTTTGATATTGCTAACCACAAACTCCTTTAATTTTAAAACAGAGCTTAGGTATTGAGCCTCATTCCCTAGATAGTCTTTATCCTTTATCTTTTCAATATTCACAGTTATCTTTTCTAAAGGCGCTTTTGTCTTAGGTAAAGCACTATAAGAATACGCAATATTCTTGGCTATCATGCTGACAACCCACGGCCCTTCAGCATCTAGATGTAAACTTTTTCTGCTAAGGAACCATGTCAATAGCGTGTGGAAATCAAACTGTTCTTGCATATCAAAAATGAAACCCGTATCGAATTAATCCATTATCAAATTTATTAGATTTTAGAAACTCTGCATTCACTTCAGCCAAACCAATCTTACGTGAAAGATTATTGCTGTAGGCTTCGTTAATTGGAGAGTTCCCGATATCACGATATGGATGTATCTTCTTGCGCATCGATTCGGACAGCATTCCCTGCTGGTTTGCCAACACAAAAAAATGGGGATAAAAATAGCTAGATATTACAACATAAAATCGACCACTATGACTCAAATCCGACGCTGTTTCTTGAAACCCCCCATCATTAGCATTCCTAAAGCGAACAAAATGGTTGTTATACAACTCCATTTCAATTTCTTCATCCAGCTCAAATTGGCCAAACACATATTCATCAGATTTACATAAAAGCAATTCATATTCATCGAGTCTCTCGTACCCGACGTCGATCGCACTTGACAAACACTTAAGTAAACGTGCCTCAGGATTATCGATTTCGTGCCACTGCCCACGAAGTCTAGCTATCTCCAAAACCAATTGTTTTGAACGTTCACTCTTGCCGAGAATACCATCCAAATATTTCAACGAGTAACCAAAGGAATGCAAGACACATAGTGCATTGGTTATATTCACTCGATCGGACTTCAACATTCGCGTGAGCTTTAGAATTCGCTCCGGAACCCAGTCAACTACAGACGCCATTTTTATATACTTGTCATCACAATCCGTAGGTTTAGAGACCTCTATTTTTTTCCCACTCAACAAGTCAAAATGTAAGTTATCAAAAAACAGGATTCTCTCGAAAACCCGAACGGGCATCTTAATTACAGTGCCATCCATCACCAGATCATGGGCGGCCGAACTAACGTTCGTCAGGTCATCAACTTCAAGCTTACCTCTAACTTGATCATTAAGAACAAATATCAAATCAAGATCAGAGACACCGGGGGCACTTACACTCCCGTACTCATAAATTGCGACCACATTTTCGTTATCTTCGTAACAAGCTATCAGCTCTTTACGAACGTCATCATAATGACTAACTGACACACGTTTTGGGTAATTCTCGAAGCTGTGGCTCAACACTATTTCACCATTGATAGTTTATTAAACATATATCACAAAAATGTGTGATCACTCTTTAATTTAATCACCCAAATGCTGACTCATAAGAAATAAGATGTTCCGCGACTATTGTCCACATACCTTTAGATGCAGAACGAGGTGCGCGTAAAAACTTACTCTCATAGTCAGCATAGATTTCTTCATCAACTAAAAATATTTTCTCATCTACCACTTGAGCCAAATTAAATTCATCGACATTAATGACGTTCATCCCAAGGAGGGTCGCAAACGCTTCAAATCGATCCCAGCGATAGCTATTTATATATTCATTTGTAGTGAGTTGTGCTAGTGGCTTTCTCCACAGAACAGCAAAGCTTATAGCCGTCGAGTAGTGTGCGAAGACAAGTTCAGCTTCCTGTACTAGGGAAGGAGTTTCACCCAACACAAACTCTCTGTTATTCCAATGTCTCCCGATCTCGGGGGAAGATCTCGGATGAGCCGCTATAACAACATTTATTCCTGTTGATTTCTCAAAAGCGTCGAAATAACGATTCATGCTTTCGTAGTATTTTTTTTCAGTCACCGGGGGCTTATTGCCATGAAACTGATAATCAGGATGAGCAGGGCCATTTTGATCCAGAAATACTGCGTATCTACCTCGATTCTTCGAACCTTGATTCTCCGATTTCAACTTACGATAAATCTGATAGTCCGTGGAGTGCGCCCATATAATATTAGGAGCCATACCGGGGTAACGGTCGAGACATACTTCACCAGAAAAAACGGCAATATCAACGCATGGTTCGAAAAAACGAAAAATTACCTTGGACATAACAAATCGAAATACTTTGAGGAAAATGCCACCACGTTTAAAGGCTCGTTCCAATCTTGCCGATATCGTTTCACTACCACTTAAAATTGGCAACTCGCCAATACGTAACTTCATTCGAGCCACTTTTTCAAATTTAAGTTCACGACGCAACCTTAACTCTTTAAAACTCCTATCGCCCAGAAGATCTAAATAAAACGAATTTTTATATCGCTTTAGATGCTCGACGAACTCACTTATTGAAGAAAATAAAACATACTTTTCGAATTTAGTTTCTGAACTAAAATCAGTTTTAGAGAACGGGTTTTTTTCCTGACCGTTAACGATTTTAGAACAGTCTAATACCCAAACATCGAAGTAATTTGAAAGCATCTCGACTCCATACCGGCTGTAGTCTCTATCACCAAATTCTCGATTAATTACAATGGAAATTCTTTTTTTTGGCATGTTTTCTCAGATAAATTTAAATATTTCTATCGAACCGGATTTGACGACACAAGAAAAAGCAAACAAGAGTTTTTACGCAAACTGTGATAGTGCTTCCAGTGCTTTCCAAGCACCTTCGCCATCATTTTTATGGCCTTGCCAAATCTCTGGGATAAAAGACGCGTTTGGAGTTTCCCTATTTACTATATCCATAAACAAGGGCCAGTCGATCTCCCCATCAGTAATTTGCAGCCCTTCACCATCGACACCTTTCGCATCCGCTAAATGCATATGAGCAACAAAGGGCGCAACATTCTTAACAAACTCCGAGAAAGACTTTTTCATAAAATTACAGGCCAATTTTGAATGCGATACATCCAGGCATATGCGTAAATTATTTTTTACGCAAAAATT
>NVTF01000185.1 GCA_002401485.1 Elusimicrobiota bacterium
TGGTTCGGCAATTTTTTCGAGCCCCATGCGAACTTGAAGGTTACCAAGGGTGATGTGCGCGCTATTGAAACTGCTCCCCTTGATGGGGTTGACTCCATTATTCATTTGGCGTCTATTGCGAATGATCCTTGTGGTGACCTTGATCCTAAACTTACTTGGGAAACTAGTGGTTTGGCCACGATGCAACTGGCCGACGCTGCAGTTCGGCACGGAGTTAAGCATTTTATCTATGCCTCATCAGGGAGTGTATACGGTGTTAAGGAGGAATTGCATGTAACAGAGGATCTCACGCTAAATCCAATCTCTGAATATAACAAGACGAAAATGGTTGCTGAGCGAGTAATGTTGAGTTACAGCGATGATATGTTAGTGCAAATCGTTCGACCTGCAACAGTGTGTGGGTTCTCGCCACGTATGCGTTTAGATGTGTCTGTAAATATGTTAACAATGCAAGCGTTAACAAAGAAAGAAATTACAGTCTTCGGAGGTAGGCAGATAAGGCCAAATATACATATTGAAGATATCACAGATGTCTACCTTTTTATGCTAGGGAAAGGTGATGAAGTTCAAGGGATATATAATGCAGGTTTTGAAAATTTATCAATTTTAGAAATCGCGGAAAAAATATCAGATCGTATCCCTGTGGAGATAATCGTAACGGAATCTAATGATCCTCGATCTTACCGTATTAATTCGGACAAACTTCTCGCTACTGGATTTAAACCAAAGAAAACAGTTGATAATGCAATAGACGAGCTAATTGCATTGCACCGTAAAGGTAAGCTTAGCGATGATGACAACTTCTATAATTTAAAATGGATGCAGAAGAATCTATTTAACGATTCGATTGATTAAAATAGTGCGAGATATACAAGTATGACGAAACAACAAATGAACAGAATACTAGTCATTGGTAGTAATTCGTTTTCTGGTGCCAGTTTTATAAGGTATGTGTTAAACAAGGATGCGACGGTAGTCGGTATTAGTCGATCGCCTGAACCGGCGGACGCTATGTTGCCTTATCGATGGGATGATCATAAGAGGTTCCGTTTTGAAGCGATGGATCTAAATCATGATTTGGAAAAAATCATGACTTTGATTGAAGACTTTCAGCCTCAATTAGTTGTGAATTTTGCCGCTCAAAGCATGGTCGCTGAAAGCTGGGATTCTCCAGAAGATTGGTTTCAGACAAATGTGATTGCTAATGTTAATTTACATGACCGATTGCGAGATTGTCGCTATATGGAGCGCTATGTCCATGTGTCAACGCCTGAGGTTTATGGGAGCTGTATTGGTTCAGTGTCAGAAAAGGCGCCCTATAATCCGACCACACCTTATGCTGTCTCCAGAGCAGCCTGTGATATGAGTCTTTCCAGCTTTGGTAGAGCCTATGATTTTCCTGTTCTATTTACACGAGCAGCAAATGTTTACGGGCCAGGCCAGCAATTATATAGGATTATCCCAAGAACGATTTTGTATATACGATTGCGGAAAAAGCTGGAATTGCATGGGGGGGGTACATCTGAACGCTCTTTCATTCATATAGATGACGTGGCTCACGGTACCTGGAAAGTAGCCCATGAGGGAAGGTTGGGGGAGGTCTATCATCTGTCTACCCCCGAACTTATTTCGATAAAAAATTTGGTTAAAAAAATATGTAATCGCCTTGATGTTTGTTTCGAGGACCATGTTGATATAGTTGATGAACGTTTAGGTAAAGATGCGGCTTATATTCTTGATAGCGCAAAAGCCAGAAAAGAATTCAACTGGAAGGATGATGTTTTACTCGATGACGGAATTGATCAAACGATTCGGTGGATCGATAGCAATATTGAAGAGTTGAGTAAACAGCCGCTTAAATACATACATCAAAAATAACGAGACCATGGAAAAGGTATCCTCGATATGGAAAGTGTCGAAATAGAACGAGAAAGTGATATAGCGAATTCAGCAAACCGCGATCGTGATTCAACAATAAATGACAAAATATTACCGCTTCGATTACTCGGCGAACGAATCGATAGTATTAAGTCCAGGGGCTTGAGAATAGTACATTGTCATGGTGTTTTTGATCTTGTTCACCCCGGACATGTTCGTCATTTGGCAGCGGCAAGGCGAGAAGGCGATATTCTTGTTGTTACATTAACCCCTGATCATTTGGTGAATAAGGGGCCTGGGCGCCCAGTATTTAACGAGCAATTGAGGGCAGAAAGTATAGCGGCCTTACAGGATGTAGATTATGTGGCAATAAATCTGTGGGCGACAGCCACTGAAACTATTGGAATCATCAAGCCTGATGTTTATGTGAAAGGAAATGATTATCTCAATCGTGACAAGGATCTAACCGGAAAAATTAATGAGGAGGAATCTGCAGTTATTGATGTTGGTGGCCGCATACATTTTACTAATGACATTACATTTTCGTCCTCTACGTTGCTGAATAATTACTTATCGGTTTACCCTAAAGAGGTCGATGATTATTTGAAGCAGTTTCGGTTGAAGTATACCGCAGATCAGATAATTCATTATATTGAAAGTCTAATGGATATGACTGTTATGGTGGTAGGCGAAGCAATTCTTGATGAGTATGTTTATGGGAATGCGCTTGGCAAATCTGCTAAAGAACCGATATTGGCTTTGAAGTACGAATCGCAGGAGACACACGTGGGTGGAAGTGTCGTCATTGCGAATCACCTAGCAGATTTTTGTAAGAAAGTTGAATTGGTGACCTATCTTGGAGAAATCAATTCTCAGGAAGAACTTATACGTAAAAATCTGAAAGCGAATGTTAAACCTACCTTCGTCTTCAAGCCGGATTCACCGACTATCGTAAAACGTCGCTTTGTTGATACATATAAAGTGACTAAATTGTGGGAGCTCTATGAGATAAATGATGCTCCTCTTTATGGCGATGTTGAAGCGAATTTGAATAACCAGATTAAAGGACTAATGCCAGAATGTGACGTTGTAATAGCTGCTGATTATGGGCATGGGTTGATTTCGAAGCAGATCGTTGATTTACTGTGTGAGTGCTCAAAATTTCTAGCGGTCAATACACAAATTAATGCGGCTAATCATGGGTATCACACGTTATCTAAATATCCTAGAGCTGACTATGCGTGTGTACATGAAGGCGAGGTTCGCCTTGACCAGAGAGCGACCACAGGGGAGTTAAAACCTCTAGTGAGGCGACTCTCAGACAAAATGAAATGTAAGTCTGTAATGGTCACCCAAGGTCATTCGGGGACAATGCTTTTCCGAAAGGATGAGGGGTTTTCACATACACCTGCTCTGGCGGTGAAGGTGGTTGACCGAGTTGGTGCAGGGGATTCAGTGCTGGCCGTTTCCTCTCTTTGCGAGGCCGCAGGGCTGCCTGCAGATGTGGTAGGTGTGGTGGCCAACTTAGTCGGGGCGCAGGCGGTGACAATAGTCGGTAACAGTAGGGCGATTGACAAGATAGCTTTGTATAAGGCGATTGAAGCTTTGATGAAATGAGGTTTTGGATGAGTGAAAATCGTATATATTTTTTCAAAATTATCATGTTCCAGTACTGCATAGTTGGATAAATTCGGTAAGGTAAATATCATGGGGATAGCTAAGGGAGCGGCGAGATTAATTCTAGATGAGTGCTCGAAACACCCATTTAGTGGGTCAGTCTTACAATTGGGTAGACAAAAACTATTTTTTTCATTGCCGGAGTTAGAAGAGTGGGCTGGGCTGCATAATGTTGAATTAGCTGAAACCATTCCTGAGGCTGTCGCGTCAATAAAGCTTGTCAGTGAGGGTTGTGTCGACGATAAAACGTTTTTCCACAAATTAGGTTTTCAAACAGTCCACAGCTGCGATTACTCGGATTTCCAGGCTGCGGATCATGTGTTTGACTTAAATTTACCAATACCTGAGCACTTGCATAATAAGTACGATCTCATCGTAGATAGTGGAACGTTAGAACATGTATTTCATTTGCCTCAGGCGCTTAAAAACGTGCACGATTTGTTAAAGGAAGGTGGAAGGGTGATTCATTTATTGCCTGCGACGAATTATGTTGATCATGGGTTCTATATGTTTTCTCCTACCCTCTTTCATGATTATTACAGTGCAAATCGGTGGGATATTGATACTGCATACATAATTGAATTGACTCGCCGGCATGATGTGGATCCCTGGCGGATCTATCAATACACTCCTGGAGTATTGAATTCCCTGTCATCAGGTGGTTTTGATCGTGGCTACTTAGTCAACATATATTTCGTAGTTAGAAAGAATGAAAAATCCACCACGGACGTCATACCACAGCAAAGCCGATATCAAGAAGATAAATGGAAAGCTTCTACTGGTACCCAATATTCTATAGGTTATAGGGACGGCTTTCTGCCAAAATTGATACAAAAGATTAAGAGTCGTGGCGCGTTTATGAAGTCTCGGCCGCTCCTATACAGTGTTATTATGAGCGTAGTAGATGGGATATTCAGAAGGGGCCGAATGCCTCCGATAATAGCAAAGTATTAATGTTTGCCTCAATAAGAGTAATATTAACTAGGTTTATTGTCTGATAGCTAAGAGTCTTACGGTATAAATAAAATTATTATACATCCAGAACACGTCATTTGAATAAAACGTTAGAGTACTGACTTATGCGAGAAACTGAAAAACTAGCAATAAATTTTAGAGCAAAGGTAATCGAAATGTCTCACACGGCGAAAACGGCTCATTTGGCATCTTCGCTATCTTGCATTGATATTATTGCAGTTTTATATGGACAGATTCTTAATATTAATTCGAATAACTTACTTAGCGCTGATCGAGACAGGTTTATATTAAGTAAAGGACATGCTGCTGCTGCTCTTTACGTTGCATTGGTACACAAAAAAATATTGAATGAAAGTGATCTTGATACTTATGGGCAAGTGGGTTCGTTATTAGAGGAGCATCCTTCTCCGAAGCTTCCTGGCGTAGAGGCAGCAACCGGTTCTCTAGGTCATGGATTGCCGTTCGGGTGTGGCATTGCACTAGCTGGACGGATAAGAGGGTTGGATTATCGTACTTTTATTCTAATGAGCGACGGAGAGTGCAATGAAGGATCGGTTTGGGAAGCGGCAATGTTTGCTGCAGGAAAACGCCTTGGAAGTCTATGCGCTTTAGTCGATTTTAATAAATGGCAAGCTACAGGTAGAAGCCGAGAAGTGTTAGCTCTTGACCCTCTTATTGACAAGTTTTCTAGTTTTGGCTGGAAAGTACATGAAATTGATGGGCATGATCATGAACAGATTACTAATGCCGTTAGTGGGGTTACTGTAGATAACGAAAAGCCAACAATGGTAATTGCACATACGGTTAAAGGAAAAGGCGTATCTTTTATGGAGGATGATAATAACTGGCACTATCGAGTACCAACCAGTGAAGAAGTACTGGCGGCAAAAGTAGAGTTGGGGGGGGTATGAGGAATGCATTTGCAACGGCGATAACAGAGTTGGGTGATGAATATCCTGAGTTAGTTATGCTAGCTGGTGATATTGGAAATAGGTTGTTTGATCGGTTTAAAGAAAAGTATCCAGAACGGTTTTACAACTGTGGTGTGGCTGAGGCCAATATGACAGGTGTTGCTGCAGGGCTCGCGGCATCGGGGTTGAAGCCCATTACATATACAATCACTCCTTTTAATACGACTCGGTGTTTTGAGCAAATTCGCGTCGATGTTTGCTATCCAGATTTACCTGTTATCGTAGTGGGTACTGGTGCGGGATTATCGTATGCATCTTTAGGGGCGACACACCATTCAATGGAAGATATTGCGATACTTCGAACATTACCAAATA
>NVTF01000186.1 GCA_002401485.1 Elusimicrobiota bacterium
CGGGCTTGCCTTCGATGGGAGCCTCGGTTTCCAATCGCGAGAAATAAAAAACCGCGGACAGAACCGCGAAGGAGACAATGAAGAAAATCGGATTACGAGACACGCGGCTCAGAATAGCCGAATCCCGCCGGTGAGGCCAGAGGTGTGAAGAGCGCGTTTTACGACGGCTTTTTTCGACGACGACGCTACACCGACCGGGAACTTGTTCGTGTTCCCGTAAGCGCCGTTTTTCTCGATCTTGCGGAAACCAGTGAGATATTTAAGTCCCGGTGGTGTTGGTCCTTTGACCGGGCCGCGCTCGCATGGCTGCGCCGCAAGGATTATTTCGGAGACCCGACGCTGACACTGGACGACAGCGTGCGCCGCCTTGTGTTTGAAGAAATCGGCCGGCCCGTGGAAGGTCCTGTGCGCATGCTCTCCCAACTGCGCACATGGGGGTTGCTGCGCGGCATGGCCAACGCCTTTTATTGCTATGACAGCACCGATTCCCGCATCGAAGCCGTGGTTGTCGATATCCGTTCCATTCCCGGGATCCAACCGCAGCGGCGCGTGTTGGACGCGAAAGACGCTGACTATGACGGAGAACGTTATCAGTGGAAAGACGAAGAAAACCACCTGATTATTACCGTAGGCAAACCGGACCGTTCTTTAATATGGAATATCCAGCACGATTCTCCCGACGGGTGCGATTTTGACGCGACCCTTGCCCTGGAAAGCCGGCCGCTTGATTCACGGGCTACTATAAAAACCTTGCTGGTTCAGCCCTTTTCGATAGCCCGTCTCTGCTTGACACTGTAATACCGACCCTCTACACTCTGAACATGCAGCCCGTTGCGCCGAGCCGAGGACGTCTCTCGTACAAGCTTCTGATCTGGTTTCTTTTAATCTCGCTCGTTCCGGTCGGGATCGTTGTCTCACACCTGGTGAATATTTCCTTGGATGTGCTCAAGGAAGTCTCCTTGCGAAACCAAAAGGATCTCGCCGTTCGCATTAGCGAAATCGTTGAATTCCAAATTCGAAATTCTCAGAAAATACTGCGCGAAACCGCGCGGCTCGGAAATTTCTCGGAGCTCAACCCAAAACAACAGGAGCAATTCATTCTCGATGTGATGCGCCATTATGTGGAGTACCTCGAAATCTCGGTGATCCCCCCCAACGGCATCGAAACCCTTCGCCTGGATCGTTTCCTCAAATCCGGAAATGAGATGAGAGACCGCAGCGAACACCCCGGATTTGTCAACGCGATGCATAACCGCGAATATGTCGGCTCGATCGAGCGGCTTCAGGGAGTTCGCCCGGCCTTAACGATCGCCGTTCCCATTATGTCGGCTCCGCTGCTGGAATCAACCCCCACCGTCAAGGGGGTTCTCATGGGCAAGGTCACGTTGACCGGGATATCGTCCCTGCTCAACGAAGAATACCCAAACGCCGCCCGCCAACAAGCCGCCGTTGCAACCCCCGACGGCTTTCTCATAGCACACTCCGATCCGGACCGCATCTACAAGAGAGAACCCAGGCTCTCCAAGGATGCGTTTGAGATGGTGCGGCGGCGAATTTCCGATAACGGCGGCGGGACGATTGCATCGGAAGGCGGGGGCACCGACTCCCTCGGCGCGTATGCACGCATCAAGGATTTCGACTGGATTGTGTATGTCCAGCAGCCTTTGGACGCCGCCTACCGCGCCGCGACCGAAATGCGTCGACAGGTAACCCGAATCCTACTCTGGCTGATCCTCATCACGATTCTTCTGTCATTGGCGGTTTCGGCGCATATCACAGAACCACTGCGGGAACTCACACGCGCCTCCGAACAAATCCGCGCAGGACGCTTCGAGGATCTTCCCGACATGATTCTCACCAATGATGAAATCGGCGACCTCGGACAATCGTTTTTGCAGATGAGCGACTCCCTGCGAGAGAAAACGGAAGAACTCGTCGAAACGAACGAGGAGCTCTCCACACTGTCCGGAACCCTGCAGCGCCGCGTGGAGTCCCGGACTCGGGAGCTACGCGCGGCGCAGGAAGAGCTCGTGAGTAAGGAACGCCTCGCGATCATGGGACAAATGGCTTCCGTTGTCGGACACGAAATCCGCAACCCATTGGCGGTCATCAATAACTCGATTTTCTATATCAAAACGAAGCTGGGAAAGGAGAATAAGCTCGACTCAAAACTCGGTCGGCATGTCTCCATCATTGAATCCGAGGTCAAACAAGCCGGCAGCATCATTTCGGAAATTCTTAACTATTCCCGAGGGCGCGATTTAAAGCTGGAGATCACATCCCTCAACCACTTCCTGCATGAACTCCTGACCGTCTATCCATTTCCTCCGCATATTAAAATCACCACGCGCTACGATGCAAGCAATCCGGTGGTTAATATCGACCAAGACGAATTCCGGCAAGCCGTTCGAAACCTGATAGGGAACGGCATTGAGGTCATGCCGGAATCCGGGACAATCAGCATTGCAACAGCGGTGGTTGAAAATAAATGGGTCCAGGTCGACATCCGAGACTCGGGAGCCGGCATCCCTCAGGACGTCGTGAACAAAATTTTCACTGCTTTTTTCACAACAAAAGCGCGCGGAACGGGCCTTGGACTGGCCGTGGTCAAGAAAATGGTCGATCGTGTGAATGGGCGGGTGAAGGTGGATTCGGAGGTCGGAAAAGGGACTGTTTTCCACCTTTTTATCCCTTTATTAAAAGTAACTTAAATCACACTAATCCCCCTTGATATCCGGAACTTGGGGGCCTAGACTCAGAGTACCCCCTCGTAACGTTAAGAAATCGTAAATAGGTCAAAGTGGGCTTGAGAGTGGGAAAGTACATTGCTTTTTTTGCGTTAACGCTGAGTCTCGCGCAGCCGGCATCAGCTGGCTGTTCCTACTCCACAACTAATATCACAGACAAGGATGGCTACAGTTCAAACTGGAGCGGCACGAATGTAAGCGGAAACTGCAGCTTCAGTTATGACGGTTCCTTTGGTTGGAACACAAACGATTTTACAACCGAACAAACCTCTCTTAGTTTTTACGATGCTCCATCGGCGGGAACCAAAGGGACCTCTAGTGCCAGCGGAGTTTTTGTTTACCACCATGACGAACCCGGCTGGAGAACCCAGGACTTTACGCAGACCTGGTCGAATCAGGTTGCAACCTTGGACGTTCTGATTGAAAACGGAACCTACGGCGACGCCGGATGGAACCGAACGGACACCCAAGAGCTCACTGTGCAGAGCAACTATGCGACCGTTGGAAGCTACAGCTTCTATGGCGGCATTTATACCCGCGATTACAACCAGAGCGGCTGGAGTACGGTCAGCCAAAACAGCAGCAACGCGAACAGCTTCGACGGGAACCAGACCGTTGAGCTGGGAAAATCCAGATCTAAAATAGGCTTCGGATACAGCGAGTCGGGAACCGGCTCCGATTTCGGAAACGCATATTCGTATGCGACTTCCTTTGAACAGACGACCCTGAGCACTCGCTTTCGCCATTACGTTCGAGACGGATTTTTCGGGACGTTGCTGTCTTCGGTCGACGAAACCTTCGGACGCAGCATTCAAGCGGGAGCCAATCAGACAACCTACGCGGATGGCCGCGGCTACGCGAGCAACTGGTCCAACAGCAGTATTGATGGAAGCAGATACGTCGTTGACTATCAAACAAACGGCGACTACATCAGCGCATTTGGCAATCATTCGACAAATGCGTCATCATCCCTGAACACCGGCGCGGGCTACAGCATCAGCAACCACAACGTCGGCACGACGATAAATTCCAGCTGGAACCGCAGCAATGGCGGGGTGATCAGTTCGGGACGCGATTTTTACAATAAATCCCGCGCCGGGCACGACAACAATTTCGGCGGCAACAGAACCGTCGGCGATAGCGGCGGGGTTTTTGCAAGTCGCTCCGCCAACGGCAGCGCCAGCAGCTACAGCACCTGGTACAGCAAGGTGTGGACCTTCGTCAACGGGTTATTGGTCAGCAGCAGCGAACGAAGCGGAACCACCGGAGACGCCTCTCTTGCCGCCTTCTACGCCAATTTTGATCCGGCGGTTTGTGAACAATTCAGGGATGTCGCAAATGCCCAGAACGCGGACTACTCGTATTGGGGACTTTGTCTCGACACGATCGCTCCCGCATTTATCGAAGCGCCCGTAGAGCCCGAAGCCTGTTACGGAAAAGGAAAAGGTCACGGAAAAAAGTTCAAGAAGCACAAAAAAGGCAAAGGCAAGGGAAAAAGAAAGGGGCACTCAAAGAAACGCTGCGATGACGACGACTAAAAGGGGAGCAAGAAATCACCCCTATTCGAAACGCAGCGCCCGAGCCGGCTCCAACTCCGAAGCCTGATAGGCCGGCCAAAAACCCGAGAGCACACCCGTCAAGAACGAAAATACCGCAGCCCATAAGAGGGAATGCGGCTCGATTAAAATTCGCCATCCCGTCGCATTTCCAGAGAAATGGCTGGTGAGAAGTCCCAATAGAATCCCGACCAGACCTCCCATCAAACCAATGGCGGCTGATTCCAATAAGAATTGAATCAGAACATCCGACTTGCGCGCCCCCATCGCCTTGCGCAGGCCGATTTCACGCGTTCGTTCGCGAACGGATACCAGCATGATGTTCATGATGCCGATCCCACCCACAAGCAGCGACGTCGCCGCCACAACGCCCAATAAGATCGATAGGGTCTTGGCAACACCGGAGAGAGCCTCTTGAATCCGCGACAGACTTCGCAGCTTGAAGCCATCTCCCCTAAACTCCGGGATTTTATGGCGGTGCCGCAGCACGCTGCGCACCTTCGCCCGGATCGCATTTTCCGAATCGGGGCCGGACATTTCGATCTCGAGATAACTCATTGTTTTTCGATTTGCCAGGCGCTTCATCGCCGTCCGCACCGGGATCAACACCTGCTGGTCGAGATCAGAGGTGCCCGAGGCACCCTGAGGAGGAAGAATCCCCACGACCTGAAAATGCTGGCCGCGCAGCTTAACCGTCTCACCGAGTGCTGACGCAGGATCTGGAAACAAAATACGAGCGACTCCAGCCCCTAAAACGCAAACCTTCTCCAAACGCTTGTTTGCCCCAGGCGTGAAATAACGACCGATGGAAGGCTGCGACTCATGCATCGAGGCATGCTGCGAAGACGTCCCCAAAATTCGGGCCGCCGTGGAGGCGGCTCCTCTGGCAACCGTGACACCGGGCAGCACAATGACGGGATTCACACGCTTTAGCCCCAGACCTCCGGAAGAAAGCGCCGCCAAAGCATCGGCGTCTTCGAGGTTCAACCGCGTCGGCGCGGCGCCGTTTTCCCCCTTCCCTCGATCAGGCAAAAGCATCAGCAGGTTGGCACCCAGCTTCTCGATTCGTTCACGCGCCTGCGCGCGCGCTCCCGCTCCCACCGCCATCATGGTGATTAGGGAGGCCGTCCCCACGACAACGCCAAGCATCGCCAAGCAGGTCCGAAGCAAGTTCGCGCGCAGACTGACCGCGGCGGAGCGCGCATTCTCTTTGAATTTCGGAGAAAGAGACAACGTAAGGCGGGCGATCAATTGAGCCTCAAACTGTTCGGGCGTCGCCCGTTGCGCGAGGCCCTCATCCGATATAATTTTTCCATCCAGCATTCGGATGCGTCTCGGCGCCCGG
>NVTF01000011.1 GCA_002401485.1 Elusimicrobiota bacterium
TCCCTCCGTGTCCAGTAAAAGGATATATTCCTCGGGCAATTGTGATCAGTCCCAGTAGCAGAATGAACATGCCGGCTATCTGAACCCCGCGTTGTCGCCAGCGACGGTCCACTCTCCCAACACGAGGTGCGGGAAGCCGCAGATGCCGGCATTGTGCACATCATCCAGCCGGGCGGTTCTTCCGATGACAAAGAAGCGATCGAGGCCGCTGATGAACTGGAAATCGGCATGGTCTTCACCGGCCGACGGCACTTTCGAATTTAATCGGGGAGGGTTAACGCGCTGACGCGGTCTGCGTCGTGCGCATCAGATTATGGCGACGGGCGAGACGTTCATAAATCAGCGACGAGATGTCGCGAATGACCTTGCCGCGCGTGCGAATCCACGTCGTATAATTGGGGTGGGGGATGCGCTTCTCTATGACTCCGATGATGGTATACGGATACCGTTTTCCGTCTTTGCCGCGTGCGACGAGAATTCCCATGTCGCCGCAGAGATGCTTCGTGGATCCTGTTTTACTGTAGACAATCGTCCCATGCGGAACCTTCGAAGCGCCGTCAAAGATGCGGTCGCCGCTGGGCAGCTTCATGAGGCGCTTAATCTCCCAGGAGCCCGGAAGGTCGTTTCGCCATAACGCATAGAGGAAACGACTATAGTCATGCACCGAGGCCTTATTTCTATAGGTGCGCCCGCCCTGAGGGATATATTCCGTGATTTTAGTTTTCTTAAAAATCGAGGGATAGTTCGCCCGCAATAACTGATTGACGCGGTGCGGACCGCCGAGTTCCCGCAGCACCCAATTCGTCGCGACGTTATTGGACTTCTGGATCATCCGCCGCATCATCTCTTTTGCATGCGGGGTATATTTCTTGCGCTTGTAGCGGACTTCATGCAAATAGGCAAGCGCAAAAAACGGCTTCACCATACTCGCGGCCTGAAGTTGTTTATTTTCGTTGATCGTGACGAGCTTCTGTCCGGAAGCGAAATCATAAACCGACCACGCTGTTATTTCATCGGGCTTGAGTTTGCCTTGGCGGCGGAGTTTTTTAATATGCCGCTCAATCGCAACTTCCAGATCCGCCGTCGCTCCTACGTCACTGAGAACAATCTGATCGGCCAGCTTAGGTTTGCCGTCAATGACAGCCCAGCGGCTGGAGCGCAGCGGCGCGGCGCCATCCAAACCCTTCCGGCGCAAGATTTTGGTGTGCCGGCGCGCAATCTTAAAGGCTTCCTTCCCGGAACTGTCTCGGTCATAAATCAGACCGTAATAACGGCGGCGTTTGACGACCAGCAGCCGCTTGGCGACGTTCGGTCCCAGGACGCGGGAAACTTTTTCCTTATATCGAAAAGCTCCGCCCTTACTGCGGGTCCACAAATAAGAGACATCATAGGGAATACCAGTGGCCTGCCCATCCGCCGCGAAGGCGATGAGTGGGAATAACACCGACGCGGCCAGCGCGGCCGCTCCGGCTGCCCGAAGAGCTAGTTTGTTCTTATTCTGTTTACGCATTTTCTATTAGTGATACGACAACCCGTCTCCCATTATTTAACAGGAAATCAGGAGTTTTTCAATATCAAGGGTGTTACGAGGCGAAAAGTGCCCTAAAGGACGCCTCAATGCCCGCCCGGCGGAAGGAACTGTGTTCAGTGTAGCACAGATACGGCTAAATAGTTGGTCCTGACAACCCAAATAATCCGGTAAGGGTAGATTTACGCCGATAGGCCTTTCACCAGAATGGTGAAGAAATTGGTTTGGGGACAAGAATTTTAGATCCCAATTAAAAACAGCATATTTACGAGCTTCGGACTCGTGACTTACGGCGCAACGACTCGCCGTAAGTTCCAACAACAGCATATTTGAATGAAATAGAATGTGCCTCGCGGTCAGCGACCAAACCAACCAGCGAGGCACATCTCATGTTAATAAAGAATCTCGATAAATTCAAAATTTCCACAACGCCTTACGCCGTCACGCCGTTTGCTGGTCTTCCACTGCTGCTGGGGATGGCCAAACGTTTGGGACTAGAAAAAACACTCAACGCACTGCCGATTAAGAAACGTAATTATGGCTACGCTCCTGCAGAAGCGGCCTTCACGCCTATGGGCCTGCTTCAGTCCGGCGGGTCAGCGTTAGATGACGCCAGTATTATGCGAGGGGATCGAGGCTTGCAAAGCTTGCTAGGCGAACTTCCCGCCCCCAAGACCCTTGGCGTATGGTTGAGGCGATTCAATCGAAAGACGCTGTATCAGCTTGGAAAAATTCAATTACAAACGGCTGTAAAGGTCATTCGCTCAACCGCCCTAAAAAGCGTCATTCTCGATGTAGACGCCTTCTTCCTCCAATCGCAAAAGTCCGACGTCGAAATGAACTGCGAGGGGCTTTGGGGCTATAACCCTGTCGCCGTTACTTGTGCTGAACTCAAGATGCCCATGGCGGGATTATTCCGTCCAGGAAATGCCTCTTGCATGGCGCATTTGTCAGCCCTGCTCAAGCGTGTGATGGCCATGCTGCCCGGAATGAAGATTCGTGTTCGTTCCGACAGCGCCAGTTATCAGGCCAAGGTCGTCCGAGTTCTCGACGAGGCGGGCGCTGATTTTACGATTACGGCACGCAAGGATGATGCCGTATTGACAACGATACGCGAAATTCCAAAAAAGGGATGGAAGCGTTTCGCAAGCAGTGCTTGGCCCAGTCGCAAGACCGAGATCGCAGAAACGCTTCACGCATTCGCTGCGGCTGAAGACGTTCCTGCATACCGCCTCATAGTATTGAGATGGCGCAAAGGCCAGGCTGATTTATTCGATAAAGATCCCTACCAATACCATGCGGTCCTCACGAGTCTTTACGATTGGACGGAAGGTTTGGTTTTGCAATTTCATCGCAATCGGCAAGACGGTTCTGAGAACGTCAACAAAGAACTCCACAGCAGATTCGGTCTTTCGAAATTGCCGTGCCGTGAACTCACCGCCAATGCGGCCTACTTCCAGATCGCGTTACTGGCAAACACTGTTTTCGCGGTAACCAAGCATCTTGCATTTCCAAAGAGCTGGCGATCGCTAACAATCTAAACAGTGCGTTTTCGACTGATTCGCCTCGCCGCGATCGTCTCTCGCAGGTCGGGATATTTGTGGCTCAAGATTCTCCAAACGTATCCATTTCGGAAATTGTTCTAAGAGACGCGTTTGTCGATGCTGGGCCCACCGTTGTCAGCAGTGACCGCATAGATACGGCAGAATTTCTCGAAAATTGAAAAGCAACCTATGGATAACGTTTCTCGGGCGTAATCGTTTGGAGTGTTTTGCGCCTAACGGTTGATCGCCTGATTACGAATCCGTTCGGCCTCGGAGATTTGAGTTAATAACGCCAACAGATTACGCAAATCTTCGAGGATCGACCACGAAGGTCGAAAATAATCCGTTTAATTCGGATTACATCATCTTTTGGTCGAATTTGTGATAGAATAAATTCCACAGCTTCCTCATGGTTCATCCGATCGTTTTAATCCTCCTGCTCCTCGCCCCGTTGCCGGCGCTCGCCGATTCCAGTCACGGATTTTCACAATTGCTTGCCATCGCCGATAGCGATATCCCTCCTCAGGTCGCCCCGGTTTCGAAGCACAAGCCTGTGGCGTCAATGCGAGTGGGGGACGCCGCCGAATTGCGCAAGAAGGCGTGGGAGTATCTCAATCATTGGAACGCCGGACGATATGACGACGTGTACGACTCGTTCACAGAGAAGTTTCGGGCTCATCTTTCGCGCGAGGCGATGGAAAAGGCGTTTGCGCCTACCGTTCCGTTTGAAATTCTGAAAGATTCCGCTACGGTGTTGTCAGGAAGGGGCGGGCATTACTGGGTCGAAATTAAGACCCCCACGGAAATTACCACCCTCGATATTTGGTTCACTCCCTCGGGACGCGTCGCGGGACAGGGCCCTGCGCGAGGGGGCGCGGGCCCCTCTCATTATCCGTCGCCCCATTCGAAGCGGGTGCTCGCCGACCCTTTCTACTTCCCCTTTGCTCCCGCGACGGGAGATTGGTGGTTGGGGGGCGCGCATCATCGGCCTTCCCGCGCTCAACGGTATGCGATGGATTTCATCATTCTGCGCGGGGGAGAATCTTACCAGGGAGATGTTGGCGATAATCGTTCGTATTTCGCGTATGGCAAGGAGATTCGGTGTCCTTCAGGCGGGGAGGTTGTCGATTCGCACGACGGGGAGCCCGATAACGTCCCCCGAAAAACCTTTGACGGATATCTAGGAAACTACGTCGTCATTAAAATTGCCAAGGGCGCTTTCGTGCTGTTTGCGCACATCCAGAAGGGAACAGTGAGGGTGTCGACGGGGGCCCGCGTCCGCGCCAAAGACGTGATCGGGCTCGTCGGAAATTCTGGACACAGCACGGAGCCCCATCTCCATATGCACGTGATGGACGCATACCCGGCGGGTGGGGGATGGGAAAAATCCGATGGAATCCCCATGTCTTTTTCTCGCGTTACGTTAAACGGAAAGGATCGTCGGCGAGCTGTCGCTTCCGAGGATGATGTGATGTCGGCGTTACAATAGCGATCTTATAGCCCAGATGCTCAGGTAAAGAGCCAGTGCTCGCCGATGAAGCGTTTCGCCAAAATGGTGAGAAAATTGGGTGATGCACTCAATTATTTTATCCGGCCAAGAAAAACCTATTTACGCGCTGCGTGCGCGTGACTTACGGCGCAACGGCGCACCGTAAGTTCCAACAACAGCAGAGTGAACCCCGAGGCACGATATTGCTCCAAGAAAGAGTAGCCGTTCGATATGTTCGGGTTGCGACACCTTATCGCGTCGACGTTTCGCGCTCGTTCGATTATGGGGCATCCCGCTGTTCTTCCTGGCTCCTTTCTAGACCTCATCCAGGAACCTCCATTCTGAGCGAAATTGCGAATTTTGGAGCGAGATAGGGCGCGAAGAGCGGGCATCCCCGCAGGGATACGAGCGATGAGCAACGCAGTCGCAGCGCAAGCAGTTTTCTGGTCACTCCGTTCCTTCCGAAGGAGGCCTGCAAATTTTTGAAAATTAGTGCGGTAAATACAAGCGTAATTAGGTATGCGCCCGGGCCTACCCAATTACGCTTATTTTCCCACAATAAATTTTTTGCAATTTGCAGGGGACCCATGGGCAGGTTTATTCGCATTAACGGGCGCACTCGGCAGGTGCCCGTGCGGAAAGTTGCCAAGATGATTCGAGACGTCGTCAGATCTTCTTGAATATCGATTCAACCAGGATTCACGAGCGCAGGCCGAGTGGAATACTTTCCGTTCCAGGCTTTCTGAATTGCGTGCTGTTTGCAATTCGCAAAACTTCGCGTGGCGCAAAATTAATTGTTTATTTTAAAGCACCAGGGAACACGGATCGACTTTTTGACAATCTGACTCGCCTTATCGGATCTTTTGGGTGACAAAGTCGACAACTTCTGCTACCCGAGAAGGTTGCACAATAGTCGCTGGGATTGCTGTGTCACCTCTTAAGGTAGCAGAGCCGTCCGTGGTTTAAGAGCATGATGCGGTTTCGCACTGGCATCGAAGGGAGCCTGAGCTTTCTAAATCGGAAGTTCGGATTAAAGCGGAGTATGTTTCGAAGAGACGCGGGAACAAGAATATGGGTGGGATGGGTCGTTATCGCAGCGAATCTATACCGATTTGGTCAGGGACCTTAAGAATGGATTGGGCTCAAATACCTGCTGTTTCGGGTTTTGTGAATTGCGGTCGTATGCAATTCGCAAAACGTCGCGCACGCAGCGCGAAACTAAACGCAACAAACGCACGCGGTGCCAGGCACTTTGTCAGGACCAACTATATAATTCTCAACTCTTTGCCAACCTTGGCAAACTTTTCCAACGCAAGCTCAAGATCCTCCGGGGTATGCCCGGCCGATACAATGGTGCGCAGGCGTTCTTTCCCCCGCGGGACCGTTGGGAAATTAATCGCGAGGGCGAAGACGCCTTCGTCGAACAAACGATTCGAGAATTCAGTGGCCTTCTTGGTGTCGCCCACCATAATGGGCGTGATCGGCGTTTCGCTCAGGCCGGTGTCAAAACCCGCCTTCCGGAGGCCTTCCTTGAGCATCGCAGCGTTCTCCCAAAGTTTTTTCACGTGCTGAGGCTCGTTCTCAAGAACATCGAGCGCGGCCAGACAGGTGGCCGTGACTGAGGGCGGATGAGAGCTCGAAAATAGAAACGGGCGGGCTGTACAGACCATGTAGTCCCGCAGGCTTTTGGAAGACGCGACATACCCACCAATCGAGGCAATAGCCTTCGAGAGGGTTCCGATTTGAATCTGAACGCGATCGGTGAGTCCAAAGTGACTTGGCGTGCCGGCGCCGTTTTTGCCCATCACACCCGAGGCATGCGCGTCATCCACCATCACAAATGCGTCGTATTGATCGGCAAGGTCCATGATCGCAGGAAGCGGTGCTATGTCGCCGTCCATCGAAAAAACACCGTCGGTTACAATCATCTTTCGACGCGCCTTGCGGCTCTCTTGCGACTCAAGAATTTTTTTGAGCGCATCCATATCCTTATGGGCATAAATCTTTCGAGTCGCTTTCGAGAGACGCCCCCCATCAATAATCGACGCGTGGTTCAACTGATCCGAAATCAACAAGTCTTCCGGGCTCGTCATCAGCGATTGGCAAACCGCGACATTGGTCGCAAACCCGGATTGAAATACAATCGCGGACTCGGTGCCCTTAAAAGCGGCGATTCGTTTTTCGAGCTCTTCGTGAATATCCATCGTCCCGATAATCGTGCGCACGGCGGCGGTGCCGACGCCGTAGTCGTCGATCGCCTTCTTGGCGGCCGCGAGAAGCTTCGGATGCGTCGCGAGAGCGAGATAATTGTTGGAGGTCAAGTTAACGACCTTCTTGCCGTCAATGACCGAGACGGGTTTCTGGGCTCCTTCGAGAATTCTTAGCGTTATGAATCGACCCTCATCCTTTAGGGTTTTGATCTCCTCATCAAGGAAAGACATGCGATTCTTCGTTTCTATCGCCATTACCCAATCTCCAAAACGACCTTGCCGCAATTTTTATTCTTAGCATTCATAACTTGGAAGCCCTTCTTAAACTGCTTCAAAGAAAACCGGTGCGTGATTACCGACTCCACGCGAATAGCCTTTGAGCGCAGGAGCGCGTCCATGCGCGACCAGGTGTTAAAAATCTCGCGCCCGGCGATTCCATAAATACGAATTCCCTTAAAAATAATGTCATTGGCCCAATCGATTTGCAGCCTCTTGGACGGGATGCCAAACGCCACCACGCGTCCCCCGCTGCGGACCGCCTTGAGGCCCAGCTCAATCGCGGCCGGCGCTCCTGACATTTCGAGGACCGCGTCCACCCCGCCCTTTTCGCCGGCGGCCTTCCGAATTTTTTCCAACACACCCTTGGAACGCGGATCGAGAACGATATCGGCACCCATCTTCTTCGCCAACTTGCGCCGAAACGGGGTTATTTCGACCGCGATAATGGGTTTTGCTCCGCCGGCCTTGGCGGAGGCAATCGCAAACAGTCCCTGAGGACCGCAGCCAAGCACCAACGCGGATTGCCCGACTAAATCTTCGACAAGCGCGGCGTAAACAGCATTGCCGAGCGGCTCCATCAGCGAGCCGACGCCCGCCAGCGACATGTCCTTATGCTTCCAAGCGCAGCGCGCAGGCACACGCGCGTATTCGGCAAACCCCCCGGGACCGTCGATGCCGATAATCTTGAGGTTGCGGCAGACGTGGCGCTGCCCGTTGCGGCACTGCGAACACAAGCCGCAGTAGATATGAGATTCGACCGAAACGAAATCGCCTTTCTTGAAGTCGCGTGTCGCAGATCCCATCTCGGCGACCACGCCGCAGAATTCATGTCCGAAGGTCATGGGGAGCGTGAGCCGGTCGGGGGCCCAGGAATTCCAGTTGTAGATCGGCAAATCCGATCCGCAAATCGAGGCGCGCGTTACCTTCAGCAGGAGCTCATCTTTTGCGATGCGCGGGATAGGGACGCGTTTTAAAACCGCTCCGCGCCCGGCCTTTAGCTTCGTGAGAGCGAGCATGGTCATCCAGTCACCAAACTCTTCAGAACGAATAGAACGTTCTCTTTTCGTTCGCGCAAACGGCGGGTGAAATAGGGCAGCCAATGAGTTCCATAAGGCACATAAACACGCATGCTCCATCCATCGGCGACGAGTTCGCTCCAACGCTGCGGACGAAGGCCGTACAGCATCTGAAACTCAAACGCGTCACCGGATATATTTTTTTCCTTCGCAAAGCTCAGGACCGATTGCACGCGCTGTTCATCGTGGGTCGCGATCCCCGGATACGTGCCGTTGGTGAGAAGGGATTTGGCCAGTTCATCATAATTCTTGTTCAGCAGGTCCTTTTTCTGGATGGCCACCGAAGCCGGTTCTTTGTAAGCGCCTTTGCAAAGGCGAACCCGCGCGCCCAAGGCATTGAGTTCTGCAATATCGGCTTCGCTGCGGTTGAGGCAGGCCTGAATGACAATCCCCACGTTTTTGTAGTCCGCGAAAACCTTCTTAAAAAGATCGATCGTGACCTGGGTATAGGTCGAGCTTTCCATATCGATACGGACAAAATTTTCGGTGGCCGCGGCTCGCTCAAGCACACGACGAAGATTGAACTCGGCCATCTCCGGATCCAGATTCAACCCGAATTGGGTCAGCTTGAGACTGACATTGCAGTCGAGCCCGGCCTTATGGATGGCATCAAGAAGCGAAAGATATTCCAAGGTTGCGGCTTCGGCCTGCGCATCACTTTCGCAGTCCTCGCCAAGGAAATCCAGAGTTGCTTTCAGACCTTCACTGTTGAGCTGCGCGACGGCATCCACGGCATCTTCGGCTGTATCCCCCGCCACAAAACGACTTGCTAAAAACGTCAGCGCACGCATAAGTGAACTCTATCATTTTGCCGAGCCTCGCCTATGCTATAGTCCTTTTGCATGGGCCGACCGTCTCGAATGTCCGGTTGGGAAGGCTGGATCCCCCAGCTTTCTGCTTATTTTTTCCTATTGATCCTGCTCCTTCGGGCAGGAGAGGACGCCGACACCTGGTTCCATCTATCCGCAGGCAGATGGATTTGGACCCACGGAGAGATCCCTTGGGCGGATCCATTTTCCTTGGTCTCGGCCTACCCCTATTTGGACTCTCATTGGTTGTTCCAAGTCCTGCTGTATCCCCTGCACCGACTCGGGGGGATCGGTCTGCTCGTCTTAACCCAGGCCGCTGTTTTCTTGACCGCGTTTCGAGTGCTGGAAACGAGCCTAGAAACAAAACGCCTCGGCGCCGCATGGACCCTCCTCTTCGTTCTTACCGTCATCAGCGTCGAACAGCGCTTTTTGATCCGGCCGGACATGGCAACGTTTTTGTTTTTGGCGATCTATTGGCGCATTTTATTCAGCGGGGAGCCGTTAACAGAGCGCCGCATCGCCCTCATTTGCCTGTGCCAGGCGCTCTGGGTCAACATGCACGGACTTTTCGCCATAGGACTGGTTGGAATTTTCTGCAGTATCGTTGGAGGATTGATAGAGAAGCAGTCCAGAAAAAAACTCGCGGCTCTCGGGATTGGATCCCTCATTGCATGTTTTATCACCCCTTACGGCGTGGGGCTTGTCGGCTACGCGTTTAAAATATTCGGAGAAATCGGCGCGTCCTCCGATCCGTTCATGCGCGCACTCACCGAACTGCAAAGCCCCTTTACCGCCTACCGATTGGAACCTGATATTCTGGTTTTCTACAGCGTTAGCGCACTCACCCTCGTTTCTATAGCGCTTAATGCCCGTAAACTTCACATCGGACCTGCGTTATGGATTGTTGGACTGGCCTACCTTTCCTGGTCCGCCCGTCGCAATGCCGCCTATTTTGTATTTCTGGCGGTACCGTTTGCCGCTCAAAATCTTCTTTCCTATCGAAAGAACAGTTTCCCGCATTCCAAGCCGGTCTCGGTGATTTTAGCCGGCCTCATTTTCGTCGGCGCTTGGTTCGTCGCCAGCGGACGGTATTACGCAAATTTCGGCCGCCTCGCCGAATTCGGAGTTTCCCGGAACCCGTTTCTCGATCCCTCCGGAGCGCTCGTCTACGCGGAGAAGGCCAATCTGAAGGGAAATTTTTTCAACGATTACGCCTTCGGCGGCCCGATCATGCATCGCTGGTCGCCGAAGCGGAAGGTCTTCGTCGATGGGCGGTGGGAGGTTTACGGAATGCCCTTCCTCAAGCGTTACACGGAGGTGACGCGGTCGCCGGCAGCTCTTTGGGATGCATACGCGCGGGAATTTGATTTTAAATTCGCGATTCTGCATTCATTGACGCCCGTCTCAAGCGAACTGATCAGTTATCTCACCCGCCATCCGGACTGGAATCTTGTATACGCCGACCCCATGGCCTCACTCTTCGCACGCGAGGGCAAGTCCTTTACGATTCCCGCACCACCCATCCCAACCGCGAAGCCCTCACTCTGGACCAAATTCTGGAAAACGCCTTTTCCAATCAAGGAGCTGGCCTTCGGACGATTCGCTTATTTCACCGGGGACGCCCCTGGTGCGCGCGCGTGGTTTAAGTCCGCACTCCGGATTGATCCCCTCTCACCGGATGCTCACTTCAACCTTGGAACGCTCGCGTATCAAACAGGCGATCGCGAGGCTGCGCTCGCACACTATTACAAGGCACTCGAACTCGATGCAACAAGCAGTTCCGCAAGAAACGCAATTGCGACAGTGCATTTATCCTCGGGAAAGACCCAGGAAGCAATGGTTCTTCTTCGGCAGAGCACACGCCTCGATCCCGGCGATGCGGACGCATGGAAATTGCTGGGGACGGCACGTGCGCGCAGCGGCGACTTCACGGCGGCCATCGCGGCGTTGAAACGCGCGGTTAAAATCGACCCTCGAAACAAATCGTTCCAAAAGGACTTGGAAACGGTAAAGAAGCTCGAATCTAGAACCCCATGACTCCCTCTCGCAAAAAATTAGCGAATGGGATTTGGATTTCCGGTTTGATCCTTGCAACCACCGGGGCGTCCTTGGTTTTTTCCAACGAAAATTATCTCGGATATTTCGTGCCGAAGTATTTTGTTTTCGTACTCGGAGGATGCCTCGCTCTAGTTGGTCGCGCGGCGTCACCGGAGGATCAATCTCGGGCGTTAATTCCAACAGCCTTGGACAAACCCCTGTTTGTTGCCCTGGGAATCCTTATTCTTTCGAGCTGCTTTTCGGTCGATCCCGCCAAAAGCATCTTGGGGCAAAGCAAATTCTTTTTACATGGCTTGATTCCCATCAGCCTTGTCATCGGTTTATATTTCGCAAGCGCGGGACGGTTGAACGATTCCATCTTCGATAAGATCGAATGGTGCTGCATCGTGACGGGGGTGGTATTGTCCGTCTGGGGGTTTACCCAAATCACCTTTGGCTCGCGCCGCATCATTTCCGGCCTTGAGAACGCAGCATTTCTTGGAGGATGTCTTCTTCCTTCATTATTTTGCGCCTTTGATATTGCGGTTCGTGAAACCAAAAAGAAGAAGATGGTCGCAGCGGGGTGTGCGGTGATCATCATGATCGCGATTTCCCAAACCTACACTCGCGCCATTTGGCTCGGAGCGATTCTGGGGGGCGCAACGATGCTAATGATACTCAAGCGCGAAGTTATCGCGCGTTTGGGTTTCAAGAAATTATTAGGCGGCTGTCTTGTGCTTTTAGCCGGCACAATTATTTTCACAAAAATATCCACACCCGGTCGAACAATTTCGGACAGCGTTGCTCTGCGTACGGAAATGTGGAGGGTATCCTGGCGAGCGGCCAACAAATTTCCATTTCTGGGGACAGGGCCGGACACGTACTACTATGCGTTCAAGAAATTCCGCGCCTCGCCGTCAAAGCACACAAGAACTTGGGTCACCGCTCACAATGACTTCTTTCAAACACTCGCGACTCTTGGTTTCCCTGGGGTGATTTGCTACCTGTGGCTTTGCGGACTGTTTCTCGCGCACTGCATTCGCGAGAGCCGATCGCCCTGGGCAAGACCTCGCATCGCCCTATCCGGGGCCGTTGTTAGTTCGTTATTCATCGCCGCTAAATTCAATCCACTTCCTCTTCCAGCCCTGGCGTGGCTTTCTATTTTTGCAGCCTATTCATTTACAGAACCGTCAAGGCGAAAGCTTATTCCATGGCGAAAATATGCGATTTGGGTCCCCGCGATGGTTTCACTCGGATTTACCGCGATTGCATGGCGACTGCTCCAAGCCGACCGCGCTCTCTATCGAGGCGAACAACTAGCGATGTCCGAGGACTTCCGAAAAGCAGGATCCGAATTCGAATTGGCGGCACGTTATTCCCCCGGGGAATCCCTCTACGCTATCAGAGCCGCCTCGAACATCCTTGAACTCGCAAACCGGGAGTCACTCCCGGACAAACGAGCGGAGATGTTCGACCGGGCAAAAGCGGAGATCCGCAAAATTTTGGACAAAAAAAAGAATGATAGCGACGTTTGGCATATGCTTTCAGCCATCCAGTTCAGGAACGCGTTAAATGCCAAGGATGTTTCCGAACTTCGTCGAGCACATGCGAGCATTGAAAAAGCACTCGCTTTAGACCCGCTGGGACTCGCTCTAAATGACGACAGAAATAAAATTGCAAGCCTCCTCGGCAGGATCAAGCATCAGCGACCGTGATTCACAAGAAGACAATTGCCGTTGGCGGCGCCCTTGGGTTGTGTTTGTTCGCGATGAGCGCTGAATTCGCCTTTTGGTTAGGCGCAAACGCAGCGCGACCCGTTGCGCCGATGGGAACCTGCGGGATTCTCGTTCTTGGTTATCCGTCGAAATCCGATGGCACTCTTTCCGCGGAACAACGCGACCGCATCACGACCGCCGTCAAGGTCGCGCTCGAATTCAAATGCAGCCCCGTCGTGATTTCGGGAGGCGCGGTCCGCAACGAATTTTCAGAGGCAGCGGCCATGGCGGTTGAGGCTGTAAAGCGCGGCCTACCCCGTGAGAATATTTTGCTGGAGGAAAAGGCACGCTACACCCTTCAGAACATTCGGTTTTCGGCACCGAAACTAAGAGATGTCGAGACTATTTACGTTGTCTCCAACGGCCTTCATGCGCATCGCGGCGTACGTTATTTTTGCTCAGAGATTCCCGATATGTGCGCCAAGGTGCGGCCCGCCGCGGTGTATTACCCTTTCCGCCGCTTCTTCCTCAAGTTTCCGGCCGCGGCCCACGAAATACGAGCCTGGCTCAGAGGCTAACGCGGTGGGCGGCACGCATCGTCGCCGCCCGTCACAAACGCATCCCGAAACAATGATTGCACTTGATTGGCGACGACTTCAGGAGAGCCGTCACTATCTCCGTTTCCGTAGGGGACCTGAGGATGATTCAACTGATAAAAGTGAGTAAACTCGTGCGCGATAACATCATCAATGGATCGTGCGCCAAGATAGCTCTCCGGGCGGTCGTCAAGGAATATGAGGTTTAACGTCTGGTCATAAAGATTTTGAATCGGACCCCCGTTATCGGTGAGGGTCTGGCGCGCCATCGCCTCCCCATAAAGAACCCGGTCCTGCTCCGTCATCGTGCTCGCACACAAAATTGCGGGACGCGCATACTCCTTCCAATCATCAAGGTTAAAAATGCGGGCGACCGCCCCGAAAATGCAGGCGTCATCATACCGGGGAATGATGCCAACCCCCCCTGCCGGAACTGCAAATTGCGCCTCGGCCGCCAGTCCGCGCACCTCATCGGCCATTGCCTCGAGCTCTTCACCGGAAATGCCTAAAAATCCCGACTGAAAAAAATCATCCTCGGCGTGAACAAAGGACGCGGACAAGAAGAGAAGGAGTATGAATTTCATACCTTCAGAATACACCCGAATCCAATGCATTCCCTGAGGCTTAAGTCAGGCTTGAACGCGGGCCTTCAGGGACGGTTTTTGATCGACTTCCAATAATCCGAGAAATCTTTGGGGAGTGAGGCGGTAAACGACACAGGTTCGCCCGATTCCGGGTGGTCAAAACGGATGCGGTAGGCGTGCAGCATCATGCGAGGCTGCGGCGGAACCCGAAGAGCCGCCAAGGCCGCAAGCCGTTTCACATTGAACGCTTCGGGGTCCCCAATGACCGGGAGATTAATGTGCCCGAGATGCACGCGAATCTGGTGCGTACGACCGGTTTTCGGTTTCGCTTCGACAAGCGACAGACCATTCGCCTCTTCAATGGACCGAAATTCCGTGGAGGCCTCCCTTCCGAAGGGCGTTACTTCAATTTTTTTCCGGCCGGGCCGCCTTCCGATCGGCGCGTCAACCAGGGTCTTTTTGTCGAGCGCTCCCATCACAATCGCTCGATAAACCTTATCCACACCCCTCTCCTTGAAGGCTTCCAGCATATGTTCAACCGCGAGGGCTGTTTTTGCGACGACGAGGGCTCCACTGGTTTGACGATCTAAGCGATGCACAATCCCGCAGCGAGGCTGGGCGCCGCACGAGTCGGGACGATGCCGGAGAAGCAGTCCCGCGATATTGGGATCGTCCGATTCAAGAGCGGCTTGAGGCGCACGCAGCCAACTATCATTCATCGGATGAATAAGAAAACCGCTCGGTTTACGCATCACGAGCAGATGCTCGTCTTCACGGATCACGGTTTTCTCAAAGGCGAAATCTGACCATACTTCCGCCCGCGACTCAATCGCGATATGCTCCCCCCCCTTCAACCGGTAGGCAGGCGTTTTTTTCTTCCCATCTACAAGAATCTTCCCGCGGCGAATGAGGTCTTGAACGTGGGAGCGATTGTAATCGGTATGCAGATCGGCGACAAACCGATCGAGTCGCTCACCGGGACGATCCGCAACATGATGCGCACTTTTCATAAGGCCTCCGCGGCGGAACGTCTTTGCTGAAAAATCCAAATCGCCCAACAGGCCACCACAAGTGATATCCATTGCGACGGGGACATCCCCAGGAAGAACCCACCCCGGTCATCTCCCCGAAGAAATTCATTTGCGAACCGCGTCAGTGAATACAGGCCGATATAAACGGCAAACGCAGAGCCGGTCGGGAGTTTTCCCGCCTGCACCTTCCGGATCGTTTTCAAGGCGATAAACGCCGCGATTGCCACCATCGCCGATTCATACAATTGCGTTGGGTGAAGCGGTATCGAGCGAAGCGACGCAGGCACCAGACTCTCGGGATGAGAAAAATGCACACCCCAGGGGAGGGTTGTCGGCCGGCCTGCACAGCAACCCGCAGCGAAACAACCAAGCCTGCCGACGGCGTGACCCATCGGAAGCGCCACCCCGAAGTAGTCGCCGATCTTCATGAAATCCGTTTTATGTTTGCGTACCCACCAGAAACCCGTTAGACAAGCCCCCAAGAGTCCGCCAAAAAACACAAACCCGAAGCGGATGTCCCGAATGAGATGCAGGGATCCATCCAGAAGAGACCGCCACTCGATGATGAAATAGAGAAGTTTGCCCCCTCCGATCGCTCCAAAAAACAAGGTGTAAATGAGGGACCAAAACGTATCCTCATCCAGCCCCATGCGTTCACGCTCGGTCGTCAACCACCAAATCGCGAGCAGGTAGCCCGACGCTACAAGCAAGCCATACGTTGCGAACTTAAAACCGCCGATTTCAATTAAGACCGGGAACATGCTCGCTCCAAGAGTCGCCGGGGGCCGTCAAACGTTCGAAGTTGACGGACATTCTCGCCGCGCTTACGCATATGCCGCCACAAATGGGACCGGGCGAAAGCGGCATCGGCGGCACATGCCGCCTCAATATCACTCGTACCGTCTCCCGCGAACAAAACACGGCGACCGGACCGCTGGTGCACACGAACGCGCTCACGTTTAAAGGCGTCCAAGGTCGCCCCCTTCAAATACGAATAACGAACGGAGAGCCCCTTCTTGGTCATGCGTGACGAAGCCCTATAACGCGGGAGATGCCCGTGGCCCCAGTCGGCGAGTAAGAGATCCAAATAAAGATCGAGTCCGCCGCTGACGACCTCAACGGCAACCCCGAGCTCCCGGCACCGCCCGATAAAACCGTGAAAGCCCTCACGAGCCTCCGCCGTCTCACGGACAAAGCGACGCAGCCGGGCGGGAGTTTCGTTAACGCGAAGAAACATCGACCGCACCCACTCTTCGGTCACCACAGAAGGATTGTAGGAGGCATTGATCATACGACGAGTGAGTCCCCCAAATTCGTTCAGAATCGAATCGGCAACGTCATTCTTCGTGATCGTCCCGTCAAAATCCAACACAACGGCCCAGCGCTCGCGGCTCATGGGGATATTATAACCCGACCAGCTCCCGAAACTTCTCGGGGCCCCAATTCACCACAGTCCTCAAATAGCGATTTTGCTGCTTTTCAACGCCCAGGGCGACGCTTTTTTCCGAGGAATAATTGTGCCCCGGCATCACAATCAATTCATTTTCAAGCGCTGCGAGGCTCTTCAGGCTCGCCCACATTTTTTCAGGATCTGAATTTTCAAAGTCGACACGTCCGCAGCTCCGAATGAACAGCGTGTCGCCGGTCATGAGATTTCCCTCAAACCGGAAACACTGGGACCCCTCGGTATGTCCCGGCGTATGCAAACAGCGAATGGAGAGTTTCCCTAATTCCAATCGCTGCCCTCCCTCAACGGTTTGCAGCGCGTCCCCAATCGACGGGATCGCGAAAGCGTCTTGGGCATGTACATGCACCCGGGCATCCACCCGAGCGAGCAGGGTCTCAATGGCGTTGATGTGGTCATGGTGGCCGTGCGTGATTAGAATACGCTCAATGCGATAACCATCCGCCTCAGCGGTATCGGCGATCACTTCCGCGTCCCAAGCCGGATCGATAACCGCACAAACCTTCGTTTCCGGATCTCCGACCAGATAAACAAAATTAGCCATCGGCCCTATTTCAAGCTGCCGGAAATAAATGGGGTCGTTCATTGAGTTGTTGAGTTATTCGCTTGCGAATAACTCAACAACTCAAGGAACGACCCCTTACCTATAGCGGTCTTTTTGGGATGGGGGCGGAAAGCGGTATTCGATTTCGCCGGTGCGGCGGTAGCCGAGTTCTTTCCGGACAATACGCTCGAGTGCCGAGTCGTTTGTCAACACCGCATCGATGCGGTGTTTGAGGCGTGCCTCTTCTGATTCGAGGCGCGTCATTTCGGCGCTGAGCGTGCGCAATTGAAAATGACTCGACACGATTGTGCGAAAACCTTGATTGGCCAACAGCAGAGCCGCAGCCGCAAACGCCAGAGCGCCATATACGTATTTGGTTTTGACCGACAACGCCGGTTTCGATTTCCGACCGAGCAGCTTTTTCGGGCTGGTCCCGGAGTGCTTAAAGTGGGCGCGAGCCTTGCGTCGTTTAGACATGCACCGCCGCGCGAAACGCCTTATCTCCGGCGTACGTCGACTCAGAGCCGAGTTCATCGTGTATGCGCAGCAGTTGGTTGTATTTGGAGAGTCGTTCGGAACGGCACGGGGCACCGGTCTTAATCGCGCCCGCATTCAAAGCGACCGCGAGATCGGCGATATAAGAATCTTCGGTTTCACCGGATCGATGCGAGATTACCGCGGAAAATCCCGCCGCGTGCGCTTTACGAACCGCGCTCACGGTTTCGGTCACGGTCCCGATCTGATTGAGCTTGATGAGAATTGAATTGGCGGACGCTTCCTTGATACCGCGCTCGAGACGATCGACGTTGGTCACAAAAAGGTCGTCGCCGATCACCCGGATACGGTCGCCCAACTTTGCGGTTAAAGCCTTAAATCCATCCCAGTCGTTCTCATCCAGGGGATCCTCAATAGAGGCAACGGGATACGTTTCCACCCATGCCGCATATTTCTCGGTTAACTCGGCGGCGCTCAGCGATCCGCCCTCAAAACCGTATTTTCCATCTTCGTAAAATTCACTGGCAGCGGCATCCAGAGAGAGCTTAACCTTGCCCGTATACCCGGCGATTTCAATCGCCTCAAAAATCGTCTTAATGGCCTCATCATGCGTTTTCAGACGCGGCGCAAATCCACCCTCGTCGCCAACGGCAGTCGATTCGCCGCGTGCGGATAAAATCTTTTTGAGATGTTGATAAATCTCCGCGCCCCACCGAAGAGCCTCGGGGAAACTAGGGGCGCTAATCGGGACAACCATAAATTCCTGTACATCCAAGCCGCTGTCAGCGTGTTGACCGCCATTGATGATATTGAGCATGGGAGTAGGCAGCAGCCACTCGTTCTCTTTGATCGAAAACGCGTCCCGCAAATGGCGATAAAGCGGCGTTCCCTTGGAGTTGGCAGCGGCTCGTGAAACGGCCATTGAAACGCCCAGCAGCGCATTCGCGCCAAGATTGCCTTTATTAGGGGTTCCATCGAGGCCGAGCATCTTCTCGTCAATCGCTTTCTGATCATTGCTGTCCAGTCCGATCAGCGCCGGACCGAGTGTTTCTTTCGCATTCAAAACGGCCTTCTTCACACCCTTTCCAAGAAAACGGGCCTTGTCGCCATCACGAAGCTCAACGGCTTCGTGTTCTCCCGTCGAGGCACCGCTGGGAACCGCGGCCCGGCCGAACGCGCCGTCCTCCAGGCGAACCTCCGCCTCAAGCGTCGGAAAGCCGCGAGAATCTAGAATCTCGCGAGCGGTGACGGAAACGATTTTTCCCTGACTCATTTTTTTCCCTCAATGATCTTTTTCCCTTCCGAAACCATCGCCTTGAGTCCTTTCTCATCAAACGCTTCAGCGTAGAGGCGAACAACCGGCTCCGTCCCCGAAAAGCGAAGTCCGAGCCACCGGCCGTCCTTGAGAATAAACTTATATCCATCGGTATCATCGATACGCCAGACAGAGGTGCCGTCCAAATTCGTCGGTGCCTTAATTTTCAGTCGATCCCCCAGGTCTTTGACAAATCGAGCGTCCGGCACTTCGAAGTTTAGCCGGGTATTGTGATACGCGCCGTGTTTCTTGAACAATTCCTGCCGGATTTTCACGAGGGGTTTCTTTTCGAAAGCAACCAGCTCCGCCATCAAAAGACAGGCGAGCAGACCGTCTTTTTCAGGAGCGTGCCCCTTCACGGACAATCCGCCGGACTCTTCCCCGCCCAGAACGAAGTCTCCCGTACGGAGGAGATCCCCGATATGCTTAAAGCCGACGGGTGTTTCGCGAACGCGAAGGCCGTGCGATTTCGCGACGGCATCCACGAAGTGAGAGGTCATATGCGACCGTGCGACCGAACCCGTCCAACCTCGATTTTTGACGAGATGGTGCAGCGTCAGGGCCAGAACCTCATTGGCGGAAATCCAAACGCCGCCTTGATCCAAAATGCCGAAGCGGTCGGCGTCGCCGTCGCATGCCATGCCAAGGTGAAGCTTTTTTTTCTTCATCAAATCGATCAGCCCTTTCAGTTTTTCGGGAGACGGTTCCGGAGAATCCCCGGCGAAATCAACATCGCGTTCTTCACGCAGGCCAATGGCATCGAGACCGATGGACTCCAGGAACGGGCGCAGGTAGTTGCGGGCAGCGCCGTGCATCGAATCCACACCGATCTTGAGCTTCGAATTCTTAAGCTTCTTCGGGTCCAACAGCTTGCGCAGCTGCTTAAAGTAGCCTGTCTTAAAATCTGTTTTAACAATCCACTGATCCCGTTCCGCCTTGGCGTAGGGCATCGTTCGTACCAACGACTGCCCCATGACAACGAGCCGGCGTTCAATGTCTTCTGTGACCCCAAGCGTCGCAGGCCCGGCCCAAAACGGGGACCATTTAATCCCATTGTAGCGGCTGGAATTATGACTCGCTGTCACAACAACACCGCCAACCGCTTTTTTCTCGAGAACCGCCCACGCGAGGGCGGGCGTCGGAATGTCGTCTTTCGCCATCAGAACACGAATGCCGTCGTGGGCGAAAACAAGAGCTGCCTCATAGGCGAATTCATTGCCTTGGAACCGGGGGTCGTAGCCGATAACAACAGTCGGCTCCTCGTCGTCAGGACGGGTGCCCGCAAATTGTTTGTAATCCGAACTTTTGTGGCCGAACTCAGGGTGATCCTTGACATGTGCCGAAATCGCGTGAGTCAGACGCCTGACATTTTCGAAGGTAAATTCCTCCGCCATAATTGCTCGCCAACCGGAAGTGCCAAATTTGATAGCCATAGCCTGTATATATAGCATTCCAGAAGCGAGAGCGGCAAGAATTTTTCAGACATAACTACCTAGGCCTTTAGGCCTATTGACAGCTAGGCCCTCTGGGCTTGCGGTGTCCAGGTTACCCTCTATACTATCGACGAAGGTAAATTAAGTGTACCGCCTGCTACGCCCCAGCGCCTTAATGGCCGTGACCGCCGCTCTCCTCATGAGTGCGTCTACACTGGTATTTGCGCAGGAAGAACCCACAAATTACGTCGAGCAGCTAGACGACTCCACTTCAGGTGCGGATTCCGGGCTGGATTTCACGTCAATCTCTGGCCTGGGAGACACTGGGGAGGCTGATCAATTCAATCAATTTCCCGGCCCATTCCGGGCCTTTGGCGACGTAGAAATTTCCCAGAAAAAGAAGGACTCTCAAGTGAACGCCGTTCGCAAAATGGTCATCCAAGAGATGCAAAAACAGGCAACCGCCAACGGTGGCGATGCGATGTCCGATGAACGTGTTATAGCAGCGTTGAAAAACATGGTTCTTGATGGTGAAGGCATGGCACCCATTTTCATGACTGCGCTTGCCAGCCAAATGGCCAACGGAGACGAAATCGTTCCTCAAATCGTTGACGGCAAATTGATGGGGTTCTGCAACAACACCGCGCAAACCTGCACGGGTACGCCTTTTAGAGATCGGCCGGAAGAAGCGACTGAGTCCCTTATTGATCCCTGCCTGACGGGCGCGTGCGGGGACCCAGGCCAGGACGATACCTTGGGCGAAGAACGCGTGGAGGTTGAGTCATCTGCCGAGGAAGAAGCCGACGCTGCACTGAAGACATTAACGACGGAAGAGGGAGACACAGAAGAAAATACAGAGGCGGCCGGGGAGGCGCTTAGCAAAAGTTATGAAGCCGAACTGACAGGATGTCAGACGGGATGTGAGGATACCTCCGCAGCAACCTTGGACGATGGCTTTGGCACATCCTCACGAACCACCGACGAGACGAAGAGAATTGCCAACGAATCTTCGGACGGAGTCGACGCATTTACGGAAATCGCACGCAAAGGCGGAGCCGCAGGGAAAGAGGCTTTCAAGGCATTAGCGACCAGCTACAAAAAAGCCCACAGCGGAAACAAAAACTTTAATATTGACGACCTCACCGCCACACCCGCCCAAAGCGTTGCATCCATTCAAGGAACACTCCTGAATTCCCGCGCCTGGAGAGAAGTCTCCGAGATGGAAGATCGCACAATCGCCGCAGTCGCGTCGCTCGAATCGGGTCGTGAGGATCATGCAAAATCGCTCATCACCAACTCAGCCGATAATCTCCATGTCACCCAGAACGATCTCTTAATGAAATCGATCGACACCTGCCAGGTCGACGGCAACGGGGCGACACTCGGGCAAGCCTACCGGGGCTCCTGCTCCTGACTCTAGGCCCCTGGACCTATTTTTCAATAGGCCCCTCATCCAGAGCTCCTAGGCCCTCCGTCACTTATCGCTGAGTCGATCCTCCGCTATCCTAAAGACATGATCAAGCAGTGGACGCCTGCACTCGTAATCGCCGCTCTCCTGGCCGCACCCCTTGGTGCCCAGACCCAGCCAGCGAAGAAAAAGAAGCCGAAGAAGAAAGGTGCCGTCATGGAGATTTGCCTGTGGCCGCGCAAATGCGGAAGAAGCACTGCCAAACCGCCCGCTTCGATTAAACCCATCACCACTCAGATCGATCCCCTTACGCTCAAAATCATGGAAATGGAAGACGTTCCCACCGCGATGCGCATCAACGGGAAAATCGTTTACATCCTCCCCAGAACCGCGATTCCGGCACAGAGGCGTTCCGCCACGGCAACGCCGGACCCGGAAGGGTTTAAGACCGTTGAACTAAAAACGGCGACCGCCGCGCAAGCAAACGAGATGAGCCAACGCTCCTCGAAGATAAAAGGCGGATCAAAATCGGAAGCCGCCGAAGCCTTCGGCGACGGGTCAAAGTCTAAAACTTAAACTCCACCGAATACCGGAAGGTGCTGCCTAGTTCCCCCATCGGTGCCCATGCGATTGCAAACTCCGTACGTTTATACACAACGCCGCCGCCGAAGGTAACACCGCCCAATCCGCCAGCGTCCATGTTTGCGGAGTTAAATCCTACGCGCAGCGCACCGCTCATCCGTTTGTTAAACGAACGCACGAACTCCACGCCTAGAGACAGCTGCAGGGTGTCATCATTGGGTTGGCGTAATTCGGCTGCGGCAAGCCATGTCTTGGAAGGCCGATATGCGAGTCCGCCATAGACCATCGTCGGCAGGGGATCTTTCTCCGTGCCGAGTTTTATGCCCTGACCGAAATTACGGATACCCAATCCAAGGGAAAGCCTCTCTGCGCGCAAAAGCACCCCCCCATCGATGGCGAACGCCGACCCGCTCACCGAATCCAGGTTCTGCTGCACAAGTTTGGCAGCGCCGCCGATCGCAAATCGCTGAGACAACGCAAACCCATAAGCCAAGGAGTAAGCGAAATCACTCGCTTCAAAAGAGCCCTGCGGGCTATCCGTTTCTACAAGTCCCCGGCGCTCAATATCCTCGATCGAGAGGCTCGTCACGGATAACGCTGCGGTTCCCAAGGCATTGCGCCTTCGCCGTGCATCCCTCCAGGAAAGGAGCGGCACCGCAATCGCTCCATAACTGTGCGTAATATCCTGAAAATGCTGGTCGCGGGCGGCTCCGATTTCAACCTTTTCGATGAAGGCGAGCCCCGCAGGGTTGTAGTAGGCGGAATAAACCCCCTCGGCAACACCGCCATAGGCTTCCCCCATCCCGACCGCGCGTGCGCCGGGAGCGATGTTTAGAAATTGAGCGCTGGAGGTTCCTCTCGATTTGCCGCCGAAGGCATCCGATTGCACCGGCTCAATAGTCCCAAGGAGAAACACTAGAAGCGGGATATACAATCTCATTTAATCAGCGCCATTTTGAAGAAGGTCGATTGCCCGCCGACTTTAATTTGTGCGATATACACGCCGCTGGCCGCATTTTCAGTCGCGTCGTTACGGCCGTCCCAAGCCTGGTAGTAAAACTGCCCTCCCGATAAATTTCCTAAATCGATCGTGCGAATTAATTTTCCGGTGAGCGTAAATATTCGAATACTGGCCGCACCGGACACTGCAAGCGGTACCGCGAAGCGAATAAGCGTGCCGCGAATTGTTCGGGCCGGGATGCCGTGAATCGGCGTCACGGTTTTCTGATTCAAATCGAAGGGATTCGGAAAATTAAACGCCTCGATGTCTCCGCCCGAAAATTGGTTGCCGGAAATGACCGCCGCACCGGAATCGAAGAGCACAAATGTTGAAAAGTGATCGACGTTGATTGTGATCGTTCGGACGCCGGTGTTGACCTGATTGCCTCTGCCCGTCACGTCCTCTTGGAGGACATAGGCGTTGGCCGCGGTGTTGTACCAAAAGACTTTCAAATCAGCGGGATTGGTTCCAGCCGCATACTTCAGGGTCAACTGCGCAGGTTTGGCGAGACTCCTCGGAACTCCGGGTGGTAGCAGCACATCGTAAAACGAACTTTTCGGGATCACGGTCGGCGGGGTCGCCGCCATCGCGCTGCGGATTTCAGCCGGATAATTCTGAGCGGAATAGCGCAGCGCTTTGAGATTGGCTCCCGCAGGCGTATAGCCTAGGGACGCGAGTGAAGCCGCATCCACCAACAGTTCATTAGAATGCTCTAGAGCCACACGCACGCTGGAAGAGGCATCCACGAAAAAGGCGCCTTCCGGGATCGTCACGCGTCCCGGATCGTCCTCCAGCGAAACATTCCCTCCCGTCAGATTGGGGATCGAGACTTCGCTGTAGCCATCGAGACCGGGGAAAAACGTGAACGTCGAGAAAATCAGAAACTCCGGATTATTGAGATCCGAACTCAACGGATTTCGAAGAGCACTAAACGCCTGGAACCGAAGCGTGAAGCTGGATTCTCCAACGATGGGAGTATAGGTGGCCGATATCCGGCGCCGGTCTGAAGTCAGAGTGAGCTCCGAGAGGGCCCCTGTGCCCATCACCGTGGAGACAATCAAGGTCAAGAGATCATCGCTTGATTTGCGCGCCCGCAAAGCATGGCTCGTATCAAAGGTCAACAGGAAGTCCGTGCCGTTTCGGCGTGACTTCGCAAAAACCGCGGGCGGATCACGCTGAAAAACCAAGTCGAGCGTCCGGACCTCCACGCTGCTCACCGCCGTCACAAAACGTCCCTGAACGGGCGAGATTACTTCTCCGGAAATCGTTTTGAACAGAATCCTATACCCGGTGCCGGGATCCAACCCGGAAATGCGATACCCCGTGATCGTCCTAGTATTAGGATCGCGCACAAGACTGCCGAAAAGGGTTGAAGAGACATTCGGGGTCACCGCGAAGAGTTCCGCAATCTCATCTTCGCCGGGAGCGGTTCCATCGCTATTGCGAATAGAGCCAACCAGGGACGCGCCGCGGGTTAAGGTGATGGTACCCAGATTGACTGAGGCGCTCGAGATCGAAACCGCAATGGATTTTTGTCCGTAGCCATCTGCAAAAACGGAGAGACGGTACGTCCCCAACGGCAAATAAGGAATCGAAAACCGGCCGTCGGGGAAGGTGCGCTGGCGCAGATCCCCTAAAGCCTCGTCCAATTGCGCGATCCCGTCCTGACGCAAACGCAGCAGGGCCCCCGTCTCCGCCGCGCGTTCGCCGGACGATTCGAGAGCCCCACCGTCTTCGGTGACAATAATCCCGGTGACGGCAAAAGAAACCGGAAGCAAGGAAAAGTCGAGAGTCGCCGTGCTTAAAATATTGATGGAAGGCGCCCGAACACTCGCATAGGGTCTTGCCTTAACCCCGCTCACATCGCCGGATCGGGGCGCTGCAATAAAGTCATAAACGCCCACGGCAGGGTCCAGTCCTCGGATCTCGTAAACTCCGGAAGAATTGGTTTCAGACGCGGGGTGAACGCGACGGCGACTGCCTGTCCCGGGGACTCCGGCACTGGGGATCGCGCGGATCCCAATATTGGGAACTACCGCACCCGTCTGGGCATCGACCACTGTCCCCGAAACAGACACCCCAGCCAACAGACGCACAATGCCTGCATCTGTTGCTCTCCCGGCAGTGACCACCAATCCGGAACGAACAGTTGAGACCAGATCGAGACTTCCCTGGGCCGTATTCTCGCGCCCGTTGCGAATATTGAATTCGATGTCATAGGTTCCCGGAAGCATCGCGGGAATAATGAACTGACCGTTTGCATCAATCGACAACAACGCACAGCCATCGGCCGTGCAATCCTCGCCGCGTGCGGCCTTAAATCCTCCTTCTTTCCATGGATTTGCATTCCCGACTACACGCATCCCGGGTGGAAGCAACTCACGATTATCACGCGTAACGGCGACAAACGATCGAGTCCCATCCGGTCTCCTCTGTTCGACCGCCATGCGCCCGATGATAAAACCGCCTTGCAGCAAAAGGACCTCGATAGCGGCAACGTCTTCGCCTCCGACCACCACCCGCTGCGGTTTTGCCGTAAGAATTTCGCGCGTTCCGAGATCCCGGGTCAGCAATGTGTATTCCCCGTCCGCCACGGCATCCAATGCGAAGGCGCGCGTCCGAGACTGATTAAAGGCCACAACCGTGGCAGCCGCCTCAGAACCTTCAGCGTCCATTAACGAAAGAGCGACAGTTCGATCCGGGGCGATTCCCTCCGGCGCCCGAATAATCCCGGAAACCTTCGATCCCCCCCGAAGGCGCAGGTTTACAACCGAACCCGTTGTGACGCGAACCAGGGAATGCAACGGAGCGATCTCATTGCCGTTGACGGAGGCGAGGTCTAAATCGCCGGGAATTCTCAGCCGATAAACACCGGGAGAAACGCCCCCAAAAGAGAAACTTCCATCCGCCGCAATCGATGCCGTATGCGCCAAGAGCGCGGGTGACAACGCCGCACTCGAAGCCGAAAGCGTAAAATCCGCGCAATTGGTTGATGTTGATCGCAGCAATGCGCCGGCGTCCGCAGAGACGCTGCGCTCAATTGGAACGAGCTCCACGTGCAAACCGTCCAACACGACCGGGGCCGTCGTCGCTAACAGGCAATACGATGTTGTTGTCCCTTGTGCGAGCAACCCGGGGATGGAACTTACTGTGACCGAAAAACCCTCGCGCAGAAATCGTGCCGCACCGGAAAAAGATAGGGACCCTGAAACGGGCGCTGTCGACGCATCCAGGGAAATAGTCGCGGTTGCTGTCGAACCCAAAGCGACAGCGACAACGGCGTCCGCCGCCGCGCCTGTCGAAGAATCCCGAAACGAAAACCGATGAAATCCCGATGGCAGCGAAGGCGTCAAGAATGAGAAACTGGATTCAAAGTAGGAAAAACTCGAACCGTCCACGCCATCGAGCGTTGTCACGTCGGAGACAACCCGCGCCGAGCCGTCAGGCGCGCTTAAGAAAACGCCCACAGAATCAAAATCCGCCGCGCAGCTGCAGGGCGCAGACGGCATTTTTGTTTGGACCGAGAATCGGGCCCGCGCTTCGTTCGTTCGGAAAAAGATATCCGCACGCGCATTGGTAAGTGTCGAGACAATGATGCGCTCAACGCCGGCAGGATCTTTTCGAAAGCCGATTAGACTCGAACCTACCCAATGTTCGCCTGGATCGAGCCCCGTGATCGTGAAGGTCGCCACGCTTTGCGCCGCAGCCGTCGTCATCACGACAACCGTGCCGACGCGCGCGAAGGTCGCCGGGTTATATGCATCCACCAGAACAAAAAACTGATTCGCCGGGGCAGTCAATCCAAGCGCAGACAGATCCGTCTCTCCGCTGCTCCCCAGCCCCGTTGTATTCCCCACAACCGTAACGGACCCCACTAACACGGAACCTAATTCAAGATTCAGGTCCAGTCCGCCGAGTCCGGTCAAAGAATCGCCTATGTCCGCCGTGCCCGCGACAAACAACACCGTACTCGTTGAACGAAGGGCGCGACCTTCCCCACGGATCGTCCAACTTCCAGGAGTCAATCCAAATAGTGAATACGTCGCAGAGGTAAAAACAACACCTTGCGAGGGTGCTGCCACAAACGCCCCTCCAAATACTGAGGGGATAATATCCCCATCCGCGATAGCTTGGACCGCAACAAAGGTTCCGACGGTGGGGGTTGACGGAAGAATAACCCGGCCGAAAAGATTGGCGCGGGGAAACAGCGTGACCGGGAGGTCGGTGGATTGCCCCGCCGCAATGGCAATGCCGAGGATGGTTGAAGAAATGCCCAAAGAAGCGAGCTCGACGGACGCGTTGTAGTTGCCCGCAGGCAGACTCAGCACAGTCCAGGTACTCGCATCAACCCCTAGAATCTGACGTCCATCGTCGGATCGAGCGGCGCCCTTCGCGTAGTGCAAGCTCCCAAAAACCCGCCGTGAGGCGTCGTTGGCTTCGACGGTCAGCCCCCCGAAGAGTTCGGTCGGTGCGGGAACGGGGATCCCGATGCTGACGCGCAATGTTCCCAAATTCTCAAATCCAAACGACCCCGCATCGGTTCCCACCGATAATGCGGTGATGCCCCCGATCCCGGTACTGAGCTGAAGAGAGAACCCTTGCACAAAGGATTGTGTTGTTGCGTAGACGGCGTAGGATTCACCCGCGATAAGTCCGCGGATTTCGAAATACCCTGTGGAGGTAGCACGATCGAATCGTCCTGAACCCGGCCCTGGGCCGTCAACCCGAACGATTGCACCGGCTCCCGTCGCCCCCAGGTCACCGAATATAAACGGGGATGTGGCGACGCGGACTTCCAAACTGCGGTCCTCGAGAGTTCCGCCGCCGGACCGAATCCGAATCGGATAACGCCCAGGCGGTAAATGTCGGCATACAAATGAATCGCAGCGCACGGGATCGAACGTGATCGACAAGGATTCGCCCCCCTCGGCACTTCCCGCGCGAAGCAGGTGCGCCGTTTCAAATCCCGTCGCCGTTCCCAATGCCACGGACCATTCCAAGGGTCCGGCCGGAAGGGTCACCCGGACGAAAATCCGCTCACCGCTCCCAGGGGTTAAATTAATGCTCGTGCTCCCGGCCGTCAAGGTTCCCGTGTCGATAGAGACGCCCGAAAAACTCGCAGCGGTCGCGCGAAGCGAGATTCGGCGCACCGCTTCCACGCGTTCCCCATTCACCGTTGCTGTGGCAACGAGCACCTCGGCAGTGAGCGTTGTCGTTGACGTTGTGTAGTAAAACCCTTCGGAGCGACTTTGCCCCGCCGCTACGGAAACAAAATTCCGGGGACCGACATTAGACGGGTTAAAGGTCGCGGAAAGGTCGGGTGTCCGCGTTGTCCCGCTGGCAATCGAGGCCTCAAGAAAAATAGTGAGCGCTGCGCTTGCCGAGGTTTCGTTGCCGCAGGCATCTGTCAGCAATATTTGGGCGGTCGGCGCTTCCTGAAGCGATCCAAGAATTAAATCACGAGGATCGGAGAAAGCCAGACCCCGCGGGGGCCCTGTCGTTAAAAAAACGATCGGCGTCGCCGCAAGACTCACTAGCTCTCCTTGTCCATCGCTGCGTGTACGCACATCAAAGAACTGATCGCCAGAACCGGCGACACCCCCGGGGGGAATCGCAGCGAATGTGATAACCACCTCCTCCCCGACAATGAAAGAATTGGGAGCATCGGTCGCGACTTCGATCACAATCCAATTATCCCCAAGCGTCGCGCTCCCAATCGAGGGTGGATTAAAAACAATCGGAGACGAAGCGGGCACAGTCCAAGCCAGTGACGTCGAATTAACCACAACAAACCCAACCCCAGGCGAAGCCCCCGGAGCGAGGCCGACGGGTTTGGTCCACCCGTTGGGGATTTTAAGAGCGATGGCGCCGCCCGCCCGGATTCCGGAGGCGCCAACGGTAAAGGTTACCGTCGCAAACGCAACCCCGCATCCCGCAAGAGTCGTCGAAGACAAGACCGCGATTCCCTCCCCGTCATCCGGAGCGAAGAGAAGATTCGCGGAACGGAAGGTGAATGTGGTTTCGACCAACCCCTCCAATTTCGACGGATTCGTCGCGCCGGCGATTGCAAAATATTGGCGGCCATCGATGAGCTTGGAATCATCAAACGGCACCTTCCACAATATATTCGAGCCGCGAAACGGCGATACCGAAGCTCTTAAAAAATCGGGAGCCAACGATGTAAACGTTCCTGCCGACCAATTAAAGTAGCGCTGGTCGGTCTTGTCTTGAATCGCTACACGAACGGCGGCGACCGCCGCCGCATCAGCGGCGGACCCGGTAATTTGTCCGCTCAAGGTTCCCACGATGGCGTTGTTGGGGATATCGAATAAAATCGTAGGACTCGTAAACGAAATTTCAAAAACCGGGAAGGTTGAACTCACCACGGGAAGAATGGACGCGTCAGCTGTCGGAGACGATGTAATCGTAAAAATTCCGGTACTCAAGAGCAGAACAACGTCGAACCCGGTTGTCCCGCCAACGAGTTCTTGTGCCGGGGGGAGGGTCGCAAGCGGTGATGTTGTTGAGGATAACGCCACTCCATGTCCCGTCGTGCTTACGAGGTTCCAGAATTGATCGGTACCGCGAATGGTCGTCGCAAATGAAAACCCTTGAATCTGGATATCCGCAATTCCTTCTTTTCCCCCAGGCGACCCGGGCAATGGCCGCTCGCCGGGCAGAAGGCTTTGCAGCCGGACGAACGCGCCTGCGTTGAGAGGAATCGTCGACCCCGTTTGCCCGATTGCATCCAAACTCACGGGAGTAACGACGCTGTTGAAGGGTCCGGGTTCCGCGGTCCGCAAAACAAGATCAAAAGTCGTGGATCCCGCAATGAGCGACCGGGAACCCGGTTCCAGGTCGAAGAGATCCGCCGTCACGATCGACACCGTGATCGTAGACGCCGGGACCGAACCGAATTCGTCGGACACGGCGATGACCGTAACGGTGAAGGTCGCACCGGCGACCTGCGGATCCGGCACTCCGACCTTCCCAACACCTTCCACGAAGGATTCTCCTTGGGCAATGAGCAATAGATCCGAGGTGAAGTTCCAATTGGTCACCCCTCCCGCGTCTGAACTCCTTCCATCATTCACAAAAACCACAATGCCTCCTGAGGCATCGTTGTCCGAAATTCGAGCTGCGGTTACCGTTGAATCTCCGAYGACAAAAAGGGCGGGAGAACCCGGCGCGGTACTCTCGATAATGATCGGGTTGGTCAACGAATTGCCGTTGATCGTCAGCGTCGAAATCGTGAACGTTTCACCGTTTGCGAATTGAAGGGTTGTTGCAGGCTGCAAGGCGGTGAAAAGGTCGGCGTTGAAGCCGCTCATGAAGACACGCGTCCCGCTAGACGCAACCAGACCGTGCAAGCCTTGGGTGAGTGTGTCCGTATAGGTTTGCGTCGTGGTGGGATTGACGAAGGACACGGTGCTCGTCTCCCCGACAAACAACCCCCCCGTGCCGATCCAATCCCCCAATAATTGGATTGTGGCGTCTCCCGCACGCATCGTCCCGCCGGTCAACAGCAGCTCATTGGTGACAACAAGCGACGACCCGGTGGAAAGTGTGACGACACTCGTCCCGGCAACATCAAAATCATAGAACCGCGCACTCACCGGGATGGAGGCTAATTGAAGGGCCGCCCCATCCAGCCGTACCGTACTGGACCCGAAACTCGCGAAATCAAATCCACTCGCGTCGAGGATAAAATCGCCCTTAACGGAAAAAACAGCACCCGTACTATTACGAACAAATCCGGATTCGTACACGAATGAACCGTCAAGAGCAAGATTCTGAAAACGAAACTCCGTAAGCGGATCTTCAGGCGCGAGACGAAGATTCCCAATGGGGCCGGTCGATAATGCCAACCCTCGATCGGTTCCCGAGCCGGAAAATACAATCCAAGAATTCGTGCTGCGAAGAAACGCCGATCCTGGGGCAAGCGCCAATTCCGTCGTGCCGAATAATGTGATGGTACTCGCCTGCGCGTCGAGAGAAACGCCTGATCCGACCGTCAAAAATTCCGCCGTGCCGTCGAGGAAGAGATCTCCCAGGAGAATCGTGTCGCCCAATACATCCACGCTAGCGCCGATGCTGCTCCCTGCGGCAATGAATAATGCCTGGCCCGATGGAGGCATCAGCTCCAGGCGATGACCTAAGGGACCCGTCGATGTATAGAGCGCTCCGAAAGCATCAAGCGTCGCTCCCCCGCCGCGCATTCGGAGAGTCCCCGAACTTCCAAAAACGACGGCACCCGTCGAAATTGTGAAGTTTCGATCGAGCATCAAGGAGGAGTCCAAGGAAACGCCGGTGCTTGTATTGACAATCACCAAGGAGTCGAGGGAAAGCGGGGGGTTGCCAAAATCGAGACGTTGACTCCCGGACCCATTGAGAGTAACCGTTGATCCTTCGACGCGCGGTTGATCCCCACCGCGGGCAAAAAGGTCTCCACCAATCAACACGGACACTGTTGAAAAATTCAACTGACCATTATGCAACTCGAGTGAACCTGTCATGCGGGTATGCGTCGAAAAACGCACCGCCCCGATATTGGAGGAAATGAGGGTGTGAAATAAGGAACCCGTGATTTGCGTGACTGTTTGCGTTGCAGTAGTTCCATCAAAGACGACCACGCTTGTGGATCCACGCACGATGCCGCTTGAGCTTTCAACCCAATCGCCGCGTACACGATGGGTGGAAATACCAAGATCAAGAATTCCGTTATTGATGAGCACATCCCCTAAAATCGTCGAATGCGTCGACAGCTGCACCGTCGCGCCTTTCACGTCGAGAATGAAGGTTCCAAAGAGGGATCCCCCGGCGATGATTGTTCGCGTTGCGTTGGACGCGCCGAAGGCGATTGTCCCGCCGGTATTGTCAAAATTTCCGTTATTCACCCAATCGCCGCTTGAACGAAAGACTGCGGAAATTGCGTTAAATGTTCCTCCCGCGTCGATGATCACTCTGGAGGATGCCGTCATCTCAAATCCTGTCGGCAAGGATCCGGTGGCGCCGGGACGGACCCGCAACTGCCCGATTTTGGAGATTTGAAAAATCCGGTTCGCAGAACCATCGAGGAGGATGGTATGCGAGGTACTCACAACGACTGTCACGGCCGGGTCCACGTCGATGTCTCCTGCGGCAAACAGGGTCGTTCCGGCGGCAAGCGTCATGGTCATTGCCGGCTCAACTTTCAGATTGCCGTTGATATTCATGTCCGATTCAACAGCCCATATCCGTCCCCCCAGAACATGGACCTCGTTAAACAACGCCGAACTGGTAACCCGGACCGTCTGACTGGAGGCGCCGTTGAAGGTCATCGTTCCCTGCACCATCGAAAAAACTCCTCCTGTTTGGCTTAGATTTCCACCAAGCTTGAATTCGATATTGGTCGACGTAAAGGTTCCCCCCTCGACCTTCAACTCTCCTGAAATCTGGTTGAGAAAACTCGACCACGTGACGATGCCTTGGTATCCGGACAACAAGGTCATCGAACCGGTAATAAGCGTTCCAAACGACCAACTGCAATCCTTGGTGGGGGAAGTGGAACCAAACACCACATGTTCGCCCGGCTGAGGCGCCACGCGTAATGCCCAATTATCAGGATCGCTGCACAACCCTGTTCCAGCCCCCGTAAACTCTTTTGGATCGAGGAAAATAGATCC
>NVTF01000187.1 GCA_002401485.1 Elusimicrobiota bacterium
GCTGCCGCGTGAAGGTGGTGAAGAACAAGGTCGCCCCGCCGTATCGCCAGGCGCTGTTTGACATGATCCACGGCTACGGCATTTCACACACCGGCTGTCTGCTCGACATGGGTGTGGAGCATGGCTTTGTGGAAAAATCCGGCAGTTGGTTCTTGTGCGGCGAAACCCGCTTGGGCCAAGGCCGTGAAAACGCGAAGGCTTTCCTGCAGGACAATCCGAAGCTCGCCGCTGACATTGAGAAGCAGCTTCGCGAAAAGGTTCTGATGAAGCCGGCGGATAAGAAGGCGCAGGACGCCAAGAAGGACGCGCCTGAGACGATGCCGGTCGCGAAGAAAGACGAAGCCCCTGTAAAGCCGGCGGCTAAGAAAAAAGCCGCAGTAAAGTAGGTCGCGTACACCGGCCATGTCCCCCGCTTCGGAACCTAAACAGTCCGGGGCGGGGGATCGCTTTATAGACGAATTTGTTAAGTACCTCGCCTTTGAACGCGGCCTCGCTGAAAATTCCTGCCTGGCCTACGGCTCCGATCTCGCCGGCTATTTTGTTTGGTTAAAAAAGAAGGATCCGCTTAAGGCTGACGCGCGGGTGATCGATGATTTCCTTTGGCATCTGCGCGAAGAAAAAGGCCTCAAGGCGATTTCTGTTTATAGAAAAATGGAGGCGTTGCGCGCCTTCTACCGGTATCAAGTCACCGAAGATAGGATCGCAGATGATCCGACCCGCGATTTCCGTTCCCCGCATTTGCCCGACCGCTTGCCGAAATATTTAACCCTCGATGAAATGCAGCGGCTTTTTGAAATCCGGCCCGGCGGCGATTTCGCCGCGCTGCGCACACGCACCGCACTGGAACTCCTCTACGCCACCGGCATGCGGGCGTCAGAACTCTTGGGCCTGACGCCCGAGGATATTAATTTGAGTGAAGGCGTCGCGCGTGTGGTGGGCAAAGGGTCCAAGGAACGTCTTGTGCCGCTGCACACCAAGGCGCGCGAAGTGCTCGTTCGTTATCTCAGTGAACGCCGCGCGAAGTTTGAAGGCAAAGGCCACGCGCCGCAGGCGTTTTTAAATCGCTTAGGCAAACGATTGTCGCGCGTGCAATTATGGCGCGACCTTAAAGCGCTTGGCATCAAGGCCAAGTTGTCCCGCGAGCTGCACCCGCATCTGCTCCGCCATACCTTCGCCACCCATCTGCTGCAAGGCGGCGCCGACGCGCGATCGGTCCAAGAGATGCTCGGCCACTCCAGCCTGCAAACCACCCAAATCTACACCCACCTCGACGCCTCCGGCCTAAAAGAAAGCCACAAACGCCACCACCCTAGAGGGTAAGGGGGACAGGTACTATGCATTTAGCTTTTGGCACGGCGGAGCAATTTTAACGAATCGGATTTTTAAAGAAGTGCTTATTTTTGCTGGCTTATCCACCCGTATCGATACGGGCGGATAAGCCTTATTTTTCCTCCGCTTCTTTAAAAATTCGATTTGCAGGGAGGACCGGTCGGGTGCCTTCAAACATCTCGATAAAGTTATACTTCGAGCATGATAAATTGCCCCAAATGCAAAGATGAGATGGCCGAAGTGACTTACGGCGGCGTGACTGTGGATCGGTGCACGGGCTGCCAAGGTATTTTCTTCGACATCCAGGAGCACGAGGAGCTCAAGAAAATAGCCGGTTCCGAAAGCATTGATAGCGGCGACCCGATGAAGGGCATGGAACAGGACGAAGTTGACGACTACAACTGCCCGAAATGCGGCGTGATCATGGTGCGGCTTGTCGACGCCCAGCAGAATCACATTTGGTACGAGGCCTGCTCCAAGTGTTACGGCGTGTTTTTTGATGCAGGAGAATTTAAGGATTTTAAAGAAGAATCCTTTGTTGACCGCCTGCATTCCGCGCTGACCCGGGGCCGGAATTAAGAGACGTTTCGGGCGGTTGTGCCGGTGCCAACGCGCCGCTATACTGGGAATATGAGGGCGCTTCTCTCCATCGTTCTATGCCTGGGCCTGTGTGTGCCTCTGCTGGCGGCGAAGTCCAAGAAAAAGTCGAAGCCGAAGCCGAAATCCAACGTAGGAGCGACGGCGGACAAGGACACGATCGAGCTGGTCGATAAGTTCCTGGAGGCGGAAACAAGCCGTATTCCGCCCGGTGCCATCCCCGGCTTCATGAAGATCGATTATAAGACGCTGCCTACCCGGCAGCGAGTTCCTTATCAAGCGAAAAAAGCCCAGCTCAAGGCGCTGCGCATGAAAATCGACGCGAAAACAAAACCGCCGATTCGCCGGGCGGGTCAGGAACCGCTCAAGGATTGCCGCCCCGAACACGGGAGCAAACAGTTGGTCGACAGTTTAAAGAGCATGGGATTTGAACAACTCCAGCCGGATGAGGTTCGTTACCTGGAACAAAAGACCCGCTGCAATGAATGTGAACTCACCGAAGAATTCGGACTCAAGGTAATCATTGTTCCGCCGAACAAAAAGAAGAAGCAGAAATACTCGCGGCGTTATTATCTCATGCACGCCTCGTCCCCCGCGATGGCGTTGTTGGCTGCCTTTCGCGGGGGATCCAAGGGCGGTACAAACTTTTTCAGTATGGGTTTCTTCGGCGCCTGTCGTTAGACTTTATCCCTCAAGGCAGCGGGAGGGATACATGCAGATGGTCCGCCGTCCCCACATGCCGCAATGTGCGAAATCCCAACACTTCAAAATAGGCTCGGGTCGCGAGATTGCGCACGAAGCTTCGCTCCTTGACCCGCAGGTCAACTCCATGGACATAGCCGTTCTTTTGGACATAGTGCATCGACGTACGGGCTTCGGGCAGACCCATCTTCGCGTAGTCGCTTCTTTTCCGGGACGTCCCGGTCACGACAAGTCCTCGATCAAACACCGTCCAGGTACCCGTTGCGAGCCTAAGGATGGGATTTAAGGCTCTGAAGGTCTCCCGGATTTCATTCGATTGAGAATTACCCGGCGCGATGTAAAGCACAGTATAAAGGCAGTAAACTCCCACAACACCAAGAAGAATTTTTCCGCCAAGCAGGCTGACATCCCCTTTCAACCTATGAAGGTAAACCAGCAACAGAAGAACCGTCAGGCAAACTCCCAGCCCCATCGAGACCCAAACAGGCAATTTCACCGTCAGATAAAAATAGACCGAAGAGCGAATGAGTACGAAAAAAGGGACAAACACGATCAGCCCTGCCGCGCCGAGCTTGAGCCCGATACCAAGCATGTCCCGTCGATAATCCCGATTCAAAGCCTCTCGAGTATAGCCATGCCTCCTCGATTTGCCAAGATGCCTCGTCCCCCGCGATGGCGTTGTTGGCTGCCTTTCGCGGGGGATCCAAGGGCGGTACAAACTTCTTCAGTTTGGGTTTCTTCGGTGCCTGTCGTTAGACTTTTTCCACAACCATCGCGCCGCCCATTCCGCCGCCGGCGCAGGCCGCCAGCATTCCGAGCTTGCCCTTTTCGTTGTTCTTGAGGGCGTGCAGCAGGTTGAGAAGCAAGCGTGATCCGGTCGCGCCAAGCGGGTGTCCCATGGCAATGGATCCGCCGTTGGGGTTGAGCGCTTTCGCGCGGTACTTGGCGTCGTAATCGTGGCCGAAACGTTCCTTGCCGACTTTAAAAATGCCGAGCACGGTGGCGGCGAATGGCTCATGAATTTCGATTTGATCGAGGTCGTCAAACTTCACGCCGGCATGTTTCAGCGCGACGGGCGCGGCGAGCGCCGGGGCGATGCCCATGTGCGCCGGGTCGTTGCCGTAAAAACCCCAGCCCTTAAGTTCGGCCAGGATCGGAAGTCCGAGCGCCTTCGCGCGGTCTTCGGTCGCCACCACAACGGCGGACGCGCCGTCGGAGCGGCCGCAGGAGTTAAACAGCGTCACGGTGCCCTTTGCGTCTTCGGAAAATTCTTTTCCATCCATGTGCTGGTTGTAGTCGGTGTAGAACTGCTTAATGGAGTAGGAAGAGTTGTCAAAGGCGACCGGCGCCTTGGCGAATTTATGCGGCTTGGCGACGAGGTCTTCGCGGAGGAAGGGGTATTCATCTTTTTCGAGTTCGACGTCGCCGTCTTTGAAGGCTCTCACATGGCTGTCGTAGAAGCCGGCGTTCCAACCTTCGATGCAGCGTTTGAAGCTCTCATGGGCGTAGGCGTCCTGGGCGTCTCGCGTGATGCCGTGCATTTGTGCGCAGACTTCGGCGGTGCCGGCCATGTTGATGTCGCGGACGGGATCGGTGAGTCCACGCTCCATTGAATCAATAACGGCGACGGTTTCGGACTCAAGCAGTTCGCCCCACTTCTTCTTGACGGTCTCCATGGAGCGCAGCGCCTTGTCGGAGCGCGGTCCCGAGATGGTGTAGGGCAGGCGCGACATGGACTCGGTGCCGCCGGCGATATAGAGTTCGCCTTCCCCGGCTAGGATAAAACGCGCCGCCGCGGCGACCGCTTCGATGGAAGAGACGCAATTGTTTTGAACCGTCACGGCTTGTGAACGCAGGGGCAGGCCGGTGCGCAGCGCGGTGACGCGGGCGATGTTGGGCGCCTGAAAGTCCTGACCGACCCATCCGACGATCAATCCGTCCACTTCTCCTTTAGGAACGCCGACTTCTTTGAGTGTGGATTCAACGGCGGAAATCATCAGGTTATCGGCGCAGGTGCCGGCTAGCGAGCGGGCGAGGTGGCCAAAGGGTGTGCGGGTTCCTCCGCAGAGAACGATTTTATGGTTTTGAGCTTTCATAAGAACTGCCTCCAAAACAGGGTGTACCTTAATTATAGGTCTTTTGAATGCCAGTGTTTAGATGAGTGTTTAACCCAAAAAATCCGGTAAGACTAAAGAACGGCATCTTTCCGCCCTTTCGTGGGCGACTTAAACCCGAATCTTCGAAGCCATTGACCGAGTATGTTGGCCGCTGGAAATTCAACAAGAAGAATTTCTAAACCTTTTTTCACCATTTTGGTGAAAGGCTTCTCGACGGGAAACGACCGTTACCGGATTTTCTGGGGTTTAATGCGCGCCGAGTGTGACAACAACGTCAATAACGGTTCCATCACGGTCGACTTGCAGGGTCAACGTATCTGTGGGGGCTTTGGTGCGCATAACACTCGATATCGCGCTGAAGGCGTGCAGCGAATTGGGAGCAAGGGGGCGGCCGTCGATGCCAACGATGATGTGATGGACGACAGCTCGATTTCCCGCGCGGCATTCCGCAGCCTTGATCCATTTGTCTTCTGTAAAGCCCGGATCAACGACGAAGTGTTTATATGGCATGACTCCGGTTGCGGGAACATTAAACGGGCGGACGTCGATCGGAAGGACGAAATCAGGCGTTCCAATTTGCCATCCTTCTGCAAATTGTTTGGGAGCGGGCATGTCGTCAGGATTACCCTTTGGCATTCCGTTGGCGATCCATTGATTGATCATTTTTTGGTCTGATGATGACATACGTGCATCGTTTTTGAACGATCCGTGTTTGGG
>NVTF01000188.1 GCA_002401485.1 Elusimicrobiota bacterium
GGTGGATGAATAGATGGGTCGTAAGTGGCGAAATCTTGAACTGGCCCTCCTATAATTTGTCCGTTTGCAAAATTTCCCGTTTCATCTGACAATTCCAGTGCGTAATTGTTTCCTGGATTGTAGGCCCCATAAGAGTAAAACGAGACGTCAATAACACTAAATGCACACACTGGTTGTTGATCTGTAGGTAGTCCAGGCATGTTTCCGGGATTTGACGCATTGTAATTTGGATCTTGTAATACGGCTGGTGTTTGTGTAATCGTGATACTGTCTGGACAATCTACAACCTGTATACATCCCGCGAAAGGAGTTCCCGTTATCAAAGGTGGAGTTATTCTATTGACACGAAAGGTGTAGCATCCACCTATAGGCATTGTGGAAGGAATTGGTGGTAAACCAAAGCTGTAAACGCCATAATCAACTGTACCCGAAAGGCTGAACCAGTAAAACACGATTGAATTATCAAACAATCCATTAGAATCTGATAATTGGATTTCATATGAACCAGGCAATAATGAATCAGAGATATCAAAGGTGAACACAATGGTTGTATTTAGTTCCTGGCAAACAGATAGAGGTGAAAAATTTGTAGCGTCAATTGTAGCTTGAGTACCACTTACACCTGAGCTTGCAGATATTATTAAATCATCGATCGCGAAGGAAAGGCTGTCTCCGAAATCTATCGCGTCATTGGTCCACTTAAATGCAAATCTCAGGTCTGGTTGTCCAGCGAATACACTGTCAGTAATGGAAACATTTTGCCATTGATTGGATTGTGAATATTGGGTTAATCCAGATTCATTGGTGGTAAGCAACCAGGTAATGCCATAATCAATAGAGTAAAAAACCTCCCCATAATCGGCTGGCGACCCACTACAAAGCCACCAAAAACCTTCATTGGAGCGCGCCTGCGCGAATTGCGCAAAGAAAGACGCTGGACACAGCAACGTCTAGCCGACTTGCTCGGTATTACGCAGGGCCATCTATCTCAACTGGAGCGCGGAAAAAGAGAATTGTCAGCCCGCCAGCTTCTGACAATTCTAAACCACTTCAACGTACCCATCGACTACTTCTCTCCGGAGCCCCCCCCCACCGGGAGTCAGATTCAAAATGCTCTAGCGAGGCACGGTGCCGGCCACCTCGCAGAAAGCGCCGACATCTTCCCCACCGAAAGACTCAAACGCGCCACCGATACGATTCGTGAAACACTCGTTTCCGCCGATTCATCTAGGCAAATTGCCGCGGTTGCCCCTGTCTTGGTCAATCACGCGGGACAATTCAATCTGACGCGCTTAAGAAACGAATTCGCGGCGCTGGGACTGGAGAACCGCTTGGGCTGGGCCATCGACTGTACCCTGGAAGCAATCCGCTTGCAAAGCGAACAAGTTTTGCAGAGGGAACTGCGTTTGAAATACCGGCGCGCAGCTCTCATCATTGAGTCCTTCTTTGCTCCCTGGCGGATTTCTCCCGGTCCCACAACAGACCCGCGGGACCCCCCTCAATACGATGTTCTCGATCCGGAGATCACGAGCCGGGAGACTCTCGATCAGGTCATCAAGAACCTTTCTCCCATCGCGCAAAAATGGAAAATCGCTACGGGAATCGAGGTGGATGATTTCGGAAGAGCATTAAGAGGGGCCTATGGCACTGATTAGAGAATTCCTGGAGGCCATCGACAAGAAGTGGAAGCCGGTCGGCACGGAACCGATTACCCTGGAGATCATCGGCTCAGCCGCGCTGATGCTGCAATGCGACTACGAGCGCGGAACCAAGGACGCGGATGTATTGGAGAACAAGGACGGCCCGCCGGAGATTAAGGAGCAGTTGCTCAGCCTCGCCGAAAAGGAGACCGACATATACAAGCAATTTCGTATTTACATTGATGTTGTCACCAGGGCAATTTTATTTTTACCGCAGCGCCCCCTGTTCCACCCGTTGCCGGACTTGACCTTAAAGAACTTCAACATCGAGGTTCTCGATATCAACGATGTCGTGCTCAGCAAACTCAAGCGCTACAACAACGACGACAAAAACGACATCCGTGCGATGGCTCAGCAAGAACGGCTCGATCATAAACGCCTGGTTGCACGCTTCGAAGCTGCCGTGGAATGGTTCTCCATGGATGCCCGGTCCCAAGACATGGCTCGCTACCTGCGAAACCTAAACACGGTTGAGCGCGATATTTTGGATTGTCCGCCGTCCAAGATCGAACTGCCCGATTAGATTTCGCGGCTCATGCGCGTTGCGATGAAGCGCGGTTCCTCGATGGAGAAATTTAGTCGAAAACGAATAAGGCTCATAACCTTGAGGTCGCAGGTTCAAATCCTGCCCCCGCACCCATTTAAGAGTTTCGAACCTGGAACTAGAAATATCAGGACCGCACCCTCGGCTTTCGCCGGGGGTTTCGTTTTTTAGGGCAATTTCCAAACCTTGAGTTGTACGGTTTCGTCTTCAGGGACAGAATATAAAAGGCCACTGGTTTTTAATCACATTCAGGGTCCGCAACAGCCTCCTCGGCAATGCCTTTCTCGATCAGGCACCATAGATCGTAATAGTGGCGCGAGAGTCCCGGCTTGAGAGACTTAACGGACGGTCTGTGATACGCCTCGTGAAGCAGCATCGCCTTTTCCCAAAAGGTCCGCCGCGCCGCGATCGTTCTCACGACGAAGACGGACGGACCGAGGCCTCCCTTCGCATCCTCGGCGACGAAGGGCTCAATGTTGGGCTCCTCGGCGGGTTGGGTTTCAGAGCGCGCGCGATTTGGCGAATGAGATCCGCTCGCTTATGGCGTTTAAGCGCCGTCGCCACCGCGCTCAGTGTTTTTGTGGCATAACGAAGCAGCCTAGCTATTGACTTCTGAGGGGGTCCCCATTCTTAGGACCACCGCTCAAACCCTCAATAATATTGAGGGATTGTGCACCCAGGCTCTACCGTACGGCCTCTGAGCGGTGATGATTCGGAGCTGGTCCGCACATTTATCAAGACCCTTGTTTTTCCCAGCCTCCTGATGCATAATACCTCAATAAAGTTGAGGGATTATGCGATGGGCCGCAACAGGGAGAATTTCAACAAACTATACAAGACAGCCTCGGATCAGCAGGGCTACTTCACCGCGAAGCAGGCAAAAAAGGCCGGTTACGCGGACAACACGCACCCGTTCCATGTAAAAGCCGGCAACTGGATGCGCGAACATCGGGGCATCTATCGACTGGCCAAATACCCTTGGACCGAGCACCCAGATATGGCTCTTTGGGCGCTATGGTCCCACAACCGGAAGGGTGAGCCGCAAGGCGTCTATTCTCACGATACGGCGCTGAGTCTCCACGAAGTCTCCGATCTCAACCCGGCCAAACTTCACATGACCGTCCCCCCCGGCTTTCGCAGAAACAGTCAAATACCCAAGATCCTCGTCCTACATCGAGATACCCTCCACCCGGACGATTTTAAAGCCATGCAAGGTTTTCGAGTGACCCAGCCGCTGCGAGCCATCGCCGAGCTCCTGGCCGAGGGTACGACCTCGATGGACTTCATAGAACAAGCGGTGAAAGAGGCGGCCAAGCGCGGACTCATCTACCGCGAAAAGGTGAGAAACGCCGAGCGCATTGCGGACGATGTGAAGAATCAGATCGAAAAATTTATGGGCGGCCGCTGATGACGGAACCGCGAATCTACGCGACCCCGGGAGCATTCCGCGAAGCCTTGGAAGAACGGCTCAAGCGGATCAGCAAGGAGGAAGGAACGGACCTCCCGCGCATACGGCGCGCGGTGACCTTCGACCGTCTGCTGGCACGCCTCTTTGCGAATGAGCATGCCCCTTGGGTCCTCAGGAACTGCGCATCAAGCGAGCGCGCGCGACTAAGGACCTGGACCTGACACTGAGCGAGACGCTGGGAACTACCGAGGAGCGATCCTTAAACAATGCGATCCGAGAGGCGCTTCAACGCGCAGCGGATATTGACCTCAGCAACTTCTTTGTGTTTACCGTCGGTACGATCATGCAGGATCTCGACGGCGCGCCCTACGGAGGAGCGCGCTTGCCGATGGACGGCCGCACCTTCGTCCGATTCCATATCGATGTCGGCGTAGGCGACATGGTTCTAATGCCGCTCGAGATGACGCAGGGGCGGAAATGGCTCGACTTTGCGGGGATCCCCGGATCAAAATACCCGACGATCTCGAAGGAGCAGCAGTTCGCCGAGAAGGTCCACGCCTACACCTTGCCCCCCGATAGGCCCAACACGCGGGTTCGGGATATCGTGGATATAGTTCTCCTGATACGAGGTGGAAAGATGAACCCGACAGAAGTGCGAAGGGCGCTCAAGGCAACCTTCGACCGGCGAAAAACCCATGACCTGCCGGAGGCTCTGAAACGCCCCCCCGAATCGTGGAAGGAACGCTATCGCAGCATGGCCAGCGAGTGCGGCATATCAGAAGAAATGACTGATGCCTTTGACTCCCTAAGCGGTTACATTTCCACAGTCAATAGTTAATATTTCCCGCACCCCTGCTATACCGTTTCAAGACCCCAAGGTTAGCCGCTTAAACTTCGGGATGAAGCGAGGTCCCTTGACGGAGAGCACCGGTCGAAAACAGCTGAGGCTCATAACCTTGAGGTCGCAGGTTCAAATCCTGCCCCCGCACCCATTTCTTCAGGTTTCTCGACGAGAGATACAATAAACCTGGGCTTTATAGGCCCGGGTTTTTTGTTGTCTAAAAAGGTTCTAGGGTCTCAAGGCTAGTGGAGGATCTGGAATGGAAAAGAGCATGTATATCGGATCGGGGCCCGCTCAGCAAGTCCCCATGGAACATGCCTATGAGGCTTTTCGGCTGCGCTGCCGGTCGCAAAACCTCTCGCCGGAAACCTGTACATGGTATAAATACCGGCTCGGGCTCTTCTCACGCTTCCTAGAATCGAAGGAAATTTCCGATGCCCGCGAGATTACGCCGCATTTCATCCGGCTTTATCTGGACCACTTACGCGTCAAAGGGACCTGCTCGGGCACTGTGGCGCGTGACTACGGCGCGCTCAAGTGCTTCTTCGGCCGCCACTTTTTCCTTCGCTTTTTTCTCCGCGGTTTTCACCGCTTCCATACGCGCCGCATCAGAAGCCACTTTCTCCTTCTCGGCCTTTTCTTTTAAACGCGCAAGCTCCTCTTTCGATTTCGCGTCCCGCGCTTCGCGTTCCGCAGCCTCTTTTTTAGAGGCTTCAATTTGAGCCAGTATTTCTGCCTGCTGGTCTCGCAGAGCCTGCAATTCTTTCTGCATTTCAGCA
>NVTF01000189.1 GCA_002401485.1 Elusimicrobiota bacterium
TTCCCGTTGTGTTGTCCGCTTGCAAAAAGCACCCGCCATGCCCGGAGCGACGGGATTGAGCGAAAACGCGTACGATGCCCGCAGCAAGGCATGCCGGTCGCGCCCTGCCACGAAATCGGTTGCGGCCTGCATGGCGGCACGCGCCCATTGACCTCTTTGGGGACTGAGCGACGGGAAAAAAGAGTTCACAACAGCAACCCGTTCATCATCGACGGACCGGTTGACGTCGCCGTACCGGCCTTGAACCACCGCCTCCCGCAATCCAAAATCCAAAACATCCTCCCGCACCGAGACGAGATCGGCGTTGTCATACAGCACGCCTCCTGAAGCCCGCTGGTCCTCAAGAATGCGATCGTGAAATGAGACGGTATCGAGATGGCGTAAAACGCGCGTCCCAGGCAAATACAGCTGCTGGACTGCGGGGCGGCTCGGATCGAAGAAGAGTTCGAGAGACGGCTCGCGACCCGTTTGCCGGGCGAGCACACCGCTCCCAATCCCCGCCACGAGAACGAGCGAGATCGTTCCTATGCGAAGGCTCATCGTTTCAGGCTCGGCGCGTTCATAATAGAATGCCTCAAAATCAGCGACAATGCTATTGCCCGCTTGCGACGATTCTGGAACAATAGAACGCTGGGCCAAGACCATCTTATCCTATTGGGAGCGTTTTCGTGGAATCCAAAACCATTCTTGTAATCGACGATGATGCCGAGTATCGATCCCTGCTTTGCGACATCTTAAAGGAAGCCGGTTATAAAACAATGACGGCCGACAACGGGGCCCAAGGGTTTGATAGGGCGGTCAAAGAACTGCCTGCCATGATTCTGCTGGATGTTCAGATGCCGGAGATGGACGGCTACGAAACAACCGAGGCAATTCGGGGCATTTCCCAATTAGACGCCACCCCCATCATCCTCGTCACGGTTCAATCGAAGGTGTCGGAAGTGGTCAAGGGGCTGAAACTCGGTGCCGATGATCATGTGACGAAACCCTTTCACTCCAATGAGGTCCTCGTTCGCATCGAGAGTTTGTTTAAGCGGGGTCGATCTTGAGACCTGTCCGCGCGGCGGTCATTGACGATAACGCCGACTTTCTAAAATCGATGACCCAGCTCCTCACCCATGCGGGGCATCGCGTCACGCCCTATTCAACACCCGGGCAATTCCTGGATGCCCTCATCTCCGATCCGCCCGAACTCATTGTCGTTGCCCTGGAAATTCCGGGGCTCAGCGGCTGGGAACTGATTCGGCTCACGCGCTCGATGGATGCAACCCGCGATGCTCTGGTCATCGCGATCTCTGATCACGATCCCGACTCCAAAGAAGTCATCCACGCCTTCCAGCTCGGCGCCGACGAATTTATGCGCAAACCGTTGGAGGAGGACGTTTTTGTCGCCCGCCTCCAATCCCTGCTCCGAAGAAACCCAACAACGCCGGATCGCGCTCCAGACAACGCCATCGATTTAGACGGGCTGCGCCTCGATCCTAATGCCCGCACAGTCGAATTGGAAGCACAGCCGATCAAACTCACGCCGCTCGAGTTTGACCTTCTCGCGTACCTAATGGCTGGAAAAGGCAGGGTCATGACTCGTTCCTTGATCCTTCAGGAAGTGTGGAAAACCGAACCCGACCTCAACACGCGCACCGTCGACAAATGCGTGGAGCGACTTCGCAAACACTTGAAGGCGTGGACGCGGCGCATTGAAACCGTCAGCGGCGTCGGTTATTGTTTGCGGCTCTAGTTCCGCCGCATCAGATTTGCCGCACGCGCGCTGAATTCAGCGGCGCGAGCAGGTTTCCCGGCGGTTCTGGCAACCGTTGCCCGCGCATTCAGCACCGCGGCATGAGTCGGATCCAAAACGATGGCGGCATCAAGTTCCCGTTGGGCAACCGAAATTCGGTCCGGGCGTCCTAACTGCGATTCGAGCAGCGCGACAAATCCTGAGATATAGTGAGCCTCGAACGAACCGGTGCGGCATCCGGCGGTTCGAGCGGTGGAGTCCCGTGCCGCATCAAGGTACTCAAACCGTACGGGAAGGGTTCGGTTCTCCCGGGCGAGATCAAGAAGAAGATTTACGTATCGTCGCGTGAATTGCGTCTCGCATGCATTGACCGCGTTGGCGCGGCGGTGGGCATTGACCGCGTCCACGCCGGCAAGCAGCCGACCCTTTTGCGAAAAATGGTCCCCCACGCAAAGCCAGAGCGAACCGCATGCGATCGCGATCGAGAAAATCCAAGCGCCCCCCGCTTGCAGCGCACCGCTCTGCACGCCGCCCTTGGACTCCGGCTGCAGAGACGCCAGGCAAGCCCCTGCCGCCATCGAAGCAAGAACGAGGACCTCGGTTGACATCGGATTAAATTTTGCGGCGATGAAAACCGCAGCCACTGCGCCGGCAAAACGAAGGGCCTCCGTTCGGGCGAACTCCTCACCCGCATTAAATCGGCGCTTAAATTCCCATAAAAGAGCGAGCAGCAATGCCAGATACGCCAACAATCCCACGACACCCGTGGTTGTCGCCGCCTGCATCAAATCGTTATGGGCGTGTTCGTGCCGCAGTCCGCTCCCCCCGATTCGAACAAAATCGACGGATTTCCGTTTTCGAAATTCCACACCAAAGGTGTCCGGACCAAATCCAAAGAGCGGTCTTTCGCGAATCATCGATACCGAAGCCCGCCATGCTTCTGTACGAAGGAAGTCGGACCCTGCCACGGGTCGCAGGCGCGAGGCAAAAGACACAGCGGCCGCCAGAGACAAGCCGACAATGACCGGGAACCACCAAATGCGAAAACGATTCGGAAGTCGCGCTGCTATCGCCGGAGACAACACGATCCCGACCCCGACCAAACCGGCGATCCACGCCCCACGCGAAATCGAAACCGCCAGACCTCCTAGGATCAAAACCGCGCACAGCCACCGTAATCCCCGATGGGATTGCTGCTTCAACGGGATTGCTATTGCGATTGCAGCTGCGAGATAAGCGCCCAAATGCACCGGACTCCCGATCGTTGAAACGGCACGCCCTCCGGGGAGCGAGAATTGAAGCAAGGGCCGAAATCCGGTTTTCTGCGTCAGCGCGAACAAGCCGACCAATCCAGCACCGACCACCGCCCAGAGTCCAAAACGGCGACGCTCTTCTTTAGACATTCCCGCTCCCCAAAGAAAAGCGACCGTATAAAGCCCCATCGCAAGGTGACCATACGCATAGTCGTTGTAGCGTCCGAAAAGGCTGGTATAGAGGTCCACGGACCCAACGGTCGAGATAAGGATCACCAGCCATAATACGGCGAGGCTCCGTTCAATGACAGGGCCGGCGCTGCCGCGGCGATCACCGCTCCCTAATACAGCGGTCCACGCGAGAACCAAACCCACCGCGAGCAGCAGTAGTTTGGGCAGAGTATAGATGGAATAAACGGCGCGGGTCCAAGCCAATGGAGCAGCAACAACAACCAGAGCCAAAGCGACGCGGGCGCAAATCCCGTAGATGGAAGAATCCTGTTGAATTTTTTGCTTCTTCACAAGAATGGCTCTCTGCTCGAATCTTACTAAAACAGAAGTGCTATACTCCTTTCTCAAGCTTGTTTTAGGAGAGGTGCGTGAGCGGTTGAAACGGCACCCCTGGAAAGGGTGTAGGGTGCAAGCCCTCGAGGGTTCGAATCCCTCTCTCTCCGCCATTTTTAGCCCATGCCTAGCGATCAGTTCAGTATTGCCGACGAAACCGTCGCCCCTTGGGTTGCCGCGGCCGCGGCCCTCGCCCTTTACCTAGCGCTCCCGTCATTTCGGTTCAACCATGATGGTGTTGCCTGCGCGATCGCGATTGAACTCGCCGACGTCAAACACCTGCTGCACGGCAACCACCTTCTTTACGGATGGCTTGGCATGGTCTTTCACGGCATCGTCCAAGCTTTAAAGTTGCCGTTAACCGCCCTCTGGTCCCTTCAACTGATGGACTCGATGCTTGGGGCTTTAGGCACGGGCCTGTTTTGCAGACTGCTGCTCAAGCTCAAGCTTCCGGTTTGGATCGCCTGGCTCGCCTCTATGGGGCTTGCAACTTCGTATGGATGGTGGCTATTCAGCATCGATGCCCAGGTCTATTTATTGGGCGCCATGTTCATGATCTTGGCCTGGACGGAGGCGCTTTCGGAGAAACCAAATCCCTACCGCCTAGCCCTTTGGAATTCTTTGGGCGTTCTAGGCCACGTCCTGAACGTTTTTTTCGCGCCAGCCGCCCTTTATTCTTTATGGCGCTCGCGTGATGGAATTACGTTGAGAAAGGATTTCATGCGCTACGCCTTTGTCTCCATTGTTTTTGTCACCTCCGCGTACGCCATCGCTGGGATTTATGGAGTCAAACCCGCCGACCTCGAGGAGTTCAAGGTGTGGATGCTTGGAAGCGCTGCACTCGGCCCGGGCCGAAGCTTTCGCTGGTACATGCCGGACTCGCTGGCAACGGGAATTTTTCAACTCCTCCAATCGGGGTTTCGCGTTGTCTCAGCCTATTGGGCCGTCGGCGCTGTCCTTTGGCTCGGCGCTCTGGCAGCGACTTTCTCCAGGAACAGCGCACCGCGTTATGCGATTCGAACCGCCTGGCTGGGGATTATAGGGACCCTGCCGATTCTTTTGACCTACGAACCCTATTCGATCGATTACCGGGTCACCGATCTCGTGCCGCTTTGGTTGATGGCCGCGTTGTGGATGCGCGGCGATGAACTCTCCCCCCCTGTACGCGTCTGGCCGGTTGTACTCGTCGCCTGTATCGCGGCCGCCAATATGTCCGGCGGACTGCGAAGCATCATGACCCCGGAAATGAACCGTCCCTACCAGAAGGCCCTTTGGCTTAAAGGGACGCTTCCACCGCATGCCTGGGTCGCGAGCAGTGCGCTGGATGAAGTTTATGTACCCTACTTCGCCCACCTGCGCCCGCTTAACCTCCGCTACCTTCAGAAACCCGGGCAGCTCAAAGCGCGCATCGAATCTCTGGCCCGCCGCGGCGAACCCGTTTTCATTGCTGCCGACACCGTTAAAAGTCTCGGCGTCGAACGCTTCGTCGGTCTCGGCCTCCAACCCATCGACCAATTCGACGAATTCGAACTCTTCCTAATCCGCACCCACGGGGCCGTACGTTGAGTTGTTGAGTTATTTCTTCGAAATAACT
>NVTF01000190.1 GCA_002401485.1 Elusimicrobiota bacterium
TAGCTTTTGCAAAAGCTAAATGCATAGTACCTGTCCCCATAACACTAGACCTTAATCGAGATTTTTCCGAGATAGGATTCGAGATCCGCCGCGGGGCGGGGGATGACATGCACCGCAACCAGCTCTCCTACGCGCTGGGCGGCGGCCGCCCCGGCCTCAACCGCAGCGCGCACGGCGCCGACTTCGCCTCGGCAAAGAGTTGTGCATAAACCCGAACCAATACGTTCGTAGCCGATCATCTTCACCTTAGCCGCCTTCGCCATCGCGTCCGTGGCTTCGATCATGCCCACAAAACCTTTCGTTTCGATCATGCCTAACGCATCTTTCATTTCAGCCATCGTTTTCTCCTCGTTTCAAATCAGTGTTCGTAGTGTGAGTCTTTTTTAACATCGTCGCGCGACTCGACTTCGAGACCCGCGTTGCACGACGGGCAGCGCTTCGCGGGCGTGTAGGTTCGAACGCAATCGTCTTCCGTAGGCCAATACTCTTCGAAGAACATCGCGGCCTTTTTGGTGCAATTCAAGCAGTAACGAGCGTACGAAGCGCCACAGCAGGAACAAAATTTAGGAGGGGTCTCTTCGGTATGCGTGAGCGCGCCGCAGGTTCCGCATTGAAGGTCTACGCGCAGATTGATTTTCCGCTTCTCCTTCATCAATAGTTTCCTCCGCCCGCCGGTTTCTTGTCCGTTACAATCTCAACGCTCGCTGACGTTCCCAACCGGGTTGCGCCCGCTTCAATCATTGCCTTCGCCTTGGCCGTATCACGAATTCCACCGGAAGCCTTCACGCCCATCTGCGGCCCGACCGTCGCCCGCATGAGGCGGATGTCGTCGGCGGTAGCACCCCCGGGACCGAATCCCGTCGACGTCTTCACAAAATCCGCCCCGACTTCTTTGGACATGCGGCATGCCCGCCTCTTCTCGTCGTCATTGAGCAGCGCGGTTTCCAAAATCACTTTAAGGACCTTTCCTCGCGTTGCATCGCGGACCGCCTGAATGTCGGCTTTAACCAAAGCATCGTTGCCGGACTTCAGAGCGCCGACATTGATGACCATGTCAATTTCATCGGCCCCGTTGGCCATCGCGTCACGCGCTTCGATCGCCTTCACCGTTGGAGTCGTTGAGCCCAAGGGGAACCCGATCACCGTACAGATCTTCACGCCGGAACCGGATAATATTTGGGCCGCAAGTGAAACGTAGCTGGGGTTGATGCAAACCGATGCGAAACAATACTGCCGGGCATCTTCACAAAGCTTCGCGATCTCTTCCTGCGTCGCGCCGGGCTTTAACAGGGTGTGATCAACATAAGACGCGATTTGATTGCATTGTTTGGTCGGATGACAAACCCCGATTCGATCGGCTCCAACATCTTTAAGCCCGCTCGCCTTATGGCAATGCGGACAATCCGCGCCCCCGGTGTGATCCTCTGTTTTAGGAGCCAGCGCCGGTTCAGGAGCGATAGGAAAACTTTTCGTGACATTCCAACTCCCGAAAACCTTGCCGGCGGTTCCGGTCGTTACTTCGACGTTTCCTTTTGGACCGGAAGACGTCTTGCAGCCGCAGTCTCCCTTAGACTTAGAGAGATACCCCTTATCGCCTAATACACGAACAACCGCTTCAACGATATCCTTGAGTTCCTGTTCACGCATAACGCTTCTCCTTCCCCTGCAAACACACAGAGTCAATGACCCCGCAAATGATCGTGCGGACAGGGGCTTTATCGTCCCCTAAAATTTGTCGAGCCGAACTTCCTTCGTCAATCACGAGAACAATGCTGCCCGGTCCTGATTGAACATCTCCATCAACAGCCATCACCGGGTCGCCGAGTTTTTTTTCGGTAAGGGGATCGATCGGTTGTACGAGCAGAAGGCGTTTATTGTCCAAGCTGGGATGTTTATACTGGCCCCAAACGTTGCCGACAACCTCGCCAATGAACATCAGGCGCTCCTCTCGCGGCTTCTAAAATCCTTCACCTGGTGCCCTTCGATAATGCCGATGATCGCCGCGTCCACCGGCGGCAGGTCTTCAAAAGCAACCGCGGCTTCCCGGGAGGCAACCCAATACACAAATTCCGTAGACCCCGACCCGCAGGCGTCAGCGGCAACAAGCGGACTGCCCTTGGGTTTTCCGTTTTCCCAATCCAACGGCTGGATCAAGAGAAGTTTCTTCCCCCTGAGCGTCTCATACTGACGGGAACAGGTAACCCGTCCAAGGATTCTTGCGCATTTCATCGCATGTACTTCCGTTCAATGGCGAGCACCTTTCCAAGACGCCGATCGTGACGCCCGCCTCCGTATTGCGTCGAAAAAAACGCGTCACAAATCGCTTTCAGGGTGACTTCACCGTGCGTCTTGCCGCCGAGACACACAACATTGCAATCGTCATGCTCCATCGCAAGCTTGGCGCTCACCACGTCATAGGCGCAAACAGCTCGCACGCCGGTTATTTTGTTTGCCGCCAGAGCCACGGCTCCGCCAAATCCATCGATCAAGATCCCGCGATCAAACTCGCCGCGAGCGATCGCCTCACCCACGAGCTGCGCCACATCGGGATAATCGACCGCTTCCGTCGAATAACAACCGAAATCGGTGACCGCGTGACCCGACGCCTGAAGATGCTTCTTCAGCTTCTCCTTGGCTTCAAAGCCGCCGTGATCAGAACCGATGACGAGTCGCGCCATGTTTTATTTTCCCACCGTCGCCAGCAGCTGCGGGTCCGCGAGCGGAATAACGATGTGGCTCACAAGCTGCCCGGAGGGCACCACCTGAATACCGGCCGCAACGGCGGTTCGCACCGCAGCCACCTCGCCCGTCATCGAGACATACCCCTTGCCGCCGGGAAGAACCGCTTTCGTCTCAATGATGTGCACCTTGGCAGCCTTGGCGGCGGAATCCGAAGCCTGGATCGCGGCTACCGCGTCCTTGGTTTCAATCATGCCAAAGGCTTCCAACTTCTCAACGCCGTTGCGCTTCTCCAGCGTATTCATCGTCTGCTCGTGCACATTGCGGATAATAAATTTATGGACAACAGTTTTATCGGCGATCCGGGTGCCGGCGCGCATCGAGGATTCGACCTCGCCCACCGGGCCGCGAATTAAAATCGTGTATTTGCCGCGCGCGATCACCTTGCCCGCCACGAGATCAACGCTGGCTTCCTTCACCATGGCGTCGGAAGCCTCAACACCCTTGGCGAGCGAAGAAGTTTCAAGAAGACCGATTGAATATCCAGTTTGCATAATGTTCCCCTTAAACGATTCTAAAATGTCCAACGAGACTGCACTGGAGCGGCCGCACAAAATGCGTCGCCTGGGTGAGCCCGTCGCCCGTGGGCGTTCCGATCGACATGGTCGCGTACCCTTCACCCATGCCGAGTCCGTTAAAGTTGGGTGCGTTCTTTACATAGATCGAACACGCCAAACGGCGCGCCATCTTGGTGAGGTTTTCGATGTTCATCGAATACATCGATGCGGTGTGATGGTTGTAGCCTTCCGCGTGATACGCGAGCTCAATCGCCGAATCGACGCACGGCGTCGAGGTGATCGGGAGCACCGGCATTAACTGCTCGGTCCAAATCCATTCGTTGTCATTATCGACGAAGAACCATAATAGCCGCGTGCCCGCCGGCACATCAACTCCAATGCCTTTGGCGATGACGGCGGCGTCCTTGCCGATGTACTTTCGATTAAGCTTCGGATCCTTGCATCCCCTGCCGCCTTCAACGATGACCTCCTTGGTCAACGCAGTCATCTGCTGCTCATTGAGCTCATAGGCGCGCGGATCCGACCGCATTGCCGCCAAGAATCGATCCTTGATTCCCTCGACGAGGATGACTTCTTTTTCAGCGGTGCAAAGAACATTATTGTCGAAGGAGCAGCCCGTGACAACACCCTTGGCGGCTTCTTCAATCTTCGCGGTTTCATCCACAACCACCGGCGGGTTGCCGGGGCCCGCGGCGATCGTTTTGCAGGTCTTTCCGGCAGTCATCGCAACCTTCACAATCGCCGGACCGCCGGTCACCAAGTTCACGGGGATTCTCGGATGGGCGAGTAATTGCTTCGTCCCTTCTTGCGAAGCGGGCTCAACAACCGCGATGAGTCCCATTGGACCGCCCTCGGAAACGATGGCCTGATTGAGCAGCTTCATCGTCGCGCGGCAGGATTTGCTCGAGGCCGGATGCGGCGCGAAGATCACGCTATTTCCTCCGGAAAGAATCGAAATCGAATTATTAATAATGGTCGACGTCGGATTTGTCGACGGCGTTACCGCCGCGACAACTCCAAACGGCGCGAACTCGGTCAAGGTCAATCCCTTGTCCCCTGTTCGCGCGGTCGCTCGCAGGCATTCGGGACCGGGGGTTTTCTTCGAGGCGAGCAGGTTTTTAATCACTTTATCCTCATAGCGCCCCATTCCTGTTTCCTCGACCGCTAAATGCGCGAGCGGCTCGGCATTGTCGATGCCTGCTTTCCGCATGGCGCCGATAATGGCTTCTCGTTGCTCAAGCCCAAGATCCTGATAAATCCGCTGCGCCTTTTCGCTGGCATCGACAGCGGCATCAAGATTGCTAAATACAAATCCATCCTGAGGCGCGGGGGCAGACGGTGCCGCCGCCCCGCTCGCGGCGGGGACGACGGCGCCGTTTTGCTCCAAGCGCTTGAGAACTTCGGTAACGACGGTCGCGATTGCTTCCTTGTCCATCCCGGTACCTTTTCTACTTCACTGAATAGGCCGTGTCCTTAGCCTTCTCGAACACGGTTTTTCCGCCCTTCTCGATGTAATCGACGATCGCGCAGATCGTGCAGTCCACCGGATGTCCCTCGGTGATCGATGTCTGACGCGCCGACGACCCCTGAACGAGCAGGACGAGCTCTCCCTCTCCGGCTCCAACCGCATCGATGGAGACGAGGGGGTTCCCTTTAACGGTTCCGTCAATCTCAACCGGCTGGACCAAGAGAAGCTTCTTGCCCACAAGCTTTTCGTCCTTATTAGTCGAGACGACAGTGCCAACAACTCTCGCGAAAATCACGGCCGCTTATTTGCGGCGGGATTCAGCGAGGGTGATCGGCATTTTTCCCTCGAGGTCCGGATGCGGCTGCGGAATCACGTGCACGGCG
>NVTF01000191.1 GCA_002401485.1 Elusimicrobiota bacterium
GACCCTTATAAAGGGAGAACGCCCTTCCGTTCGTTTCCTCCTTAAGAAACAGGCCGCTCAGTCCAAGGGCGGCGGCTACGGGGTGGCGTCTCATACCGTGGAGAAACATCCCGCGCCCGTGCTGCCGCAGCACAAAAACAAACTTGAGAACGACAAAATCCGCCATCCGAGGCAGTTTGAAGTCGAATACACCCTCGCGGCGGACGCGGATGTTCGTTTTACATTCTCAAGTCTTGAGGGGTCGGCTGTCGGGAGCAATGCATTTAAGGCCGGCGAAATCGGTGCGCGCAAAGGAAAAAACAAGCTGATCATTTGGGATGGGCGGGATACACAAGGCAAGGAAGCGCCGCTTGGTGAATATCTCGTCACGCAGGAAATCGAATACGGAAAGGACGACGTCCAGCAGCGCTCGTTTTCGCTGGTTAAATAATGAAAAAAATCCTGACCATCATGATGCTTTTGTTCCCGGTTTTCGCCGGGGCAGAGCCGTCATTGGTCGGGAATTATCCGCTCAGCGGAACGTTGGGTGCCGCCGGAGCCCGCTTCATCGCCGCTGATGAGAAAACGGGCACCCTCTGGATCCACGGAAGCAACAGTCAAAACCTTCTGGTGGTGGACACGGTTAGTAAGAAGGCCATTCATTCAATTCCCGGCATTCGCTACGTATCCGGTCTTGCGATTGATTCCACACGCGGACGCGTTTACGTCCTGCACTATTCAATGGGGTACAAGCTCTCCGTTTTTGATGTGAAAACGCGCCAGTTGTTGAAGGAATACAAGAATAAATCCGGCTCTTCCCGGGGAATGACGGTCGATGAGGTTGAAAACAGGTTGTATTGGACCTACACGGCTTACGACTACACGGCAAAGCAGTGGAAAAACCGGCTCGTGCGCTGGAACCCGGAAACCGACACGATTGAGGCGGAGTTTTTATTCAACGCGGCGCTGACCTCGTACTACAAGAAGATCCTCGTCAGTTCTAAAAAGATTTATATGCACCAAATGGTTTTTGTGCCGAAGGGAACGGTCGCGTCAGGAAAACAAACCTACACGACCTACGGTTATAAGAACGATATTTTCGTTTTTAATAAGTCGGACCTGGTACTCGATCAGGTCGTGCCCTTGTCGAAGTATTCGTGGCGAACGCCGTTGGCCCTTGATAAAGCGAACGGGCGTCTCTATGCGGGTGCGAGCAACCAGGGTTATAAATTCCCGATCGAAACCACTGGAACGCTTGGCACGCCGGCCACGTTCTACTGCGCATGTTACGGCGACATGGCCGTAGTTCCCAAACAAAACAAACTCTATACCGGGACGTGGGGCGCGCTAAACGTCTTTGATACGGAATCGGGAAAATATCTGTACCAGAAGTCATTTAAAGGCTCCTCGATGAAGGAGCTCGCGGCCGATTTGACCCGGGAGGAAGTCTACGCCGTCGATTATTACCGTTCGGATATTTTGGTTGCGGATGCCGCGCAGGAAAAGGTTTTTTCCACCATTGAAATTCGCTGGGACACCCCCACCGATATCTCGCTGTCGCCCAATTCCGGAGACGCGCTTATCGCGGTCGGTCAATCCGCTGGGATCAGTGTTTGGGATAAACAACTCCAAAAAGAAGAGCGTTTTGTGAAGACCTGGACGTATGCCGCGGGAGTGGCTCAATATCCGCAGTACGGCAAGGCGTTTGTTTTTACCGGAGCGATCGGATCGGACCGGTTCTACATCTATCGCGCGATTGATCTGAACTCGTTTGGTTGGGTTTATATGCCGCAGCACATTTTCAGCCTGTATGGAAAAAGCGAGGAGAACACGAATGATGCTCTCCTCCTTGTAAAACAATACGCTGCCAATACCCCCACGGGTTATAAGAGCCATTTGCTCTTCTTAGATCCCCTCTCGGGAACGGAAACCGGTTTCGCCGAGATTTCGTCCTCAACCGATTATCCGCGCGGGGTCGCGAAAAATCCCGCGAACAATAAGGCTTACGTCGCGCTTTACGGCTCCAATGAGGTCGCGGTTGTTGATCTCGCGCTGAAAAAGACAATCAAGAAAATTGCCGTGGGGCAATACCCGGAAGGGGTTGCCGCGGATCCGATTTGGAACCGCATCTATATTACGAACTACGGTTCGGATAGCGTGTCGGTGATTGACGGAAAAACGGATGCCGTGATCGCGACGATTGCCGTCGGAAAATCACCGAAACGCATCGCGGTGAAGAAGAAGGGTACACGCATCTACGTTGCCAATGAAGACGACGCAACGGTATCGGTGATTAATGGCGGAAACCTGCAGGTGGTTGCGACCATTCCGGTAGAGGGAACCCCGCGCGATCTTGCGGTGGATGAAGAGGCGGAGCGTATTTACGTTGCAAACTTCTCAAGCGCGAGCATTAGCGTGATTGAGGACAAGGCGTCGAGTGAGACGCAGGCCCCTGTGGTTGCGCATACGCCCTTTACAGGGACCATCTCGGATTTCGAAGATCTCGTCCTCGAGGCCCAGGTCAGCGACGATGATGACGTGGCGGTTGTGACCTTGACCTTTTGGAGCACCGAGAGCGAAAATTTCACGACACTGCCCATGGAGAAGACCACCGGTTCGACCTATCGGGCGACGATCCCCTCCGTTGAATTGATGAAGCTAAAGGGGAACAAGGTTTCTTACTTCATCGACGCGACCGATTTTGAGGGCAACGGTCCACCGACGGGATCTACGCCCGGCACGGCCGACGCGCCCAATACCTTTACCGTGAAACGAACGCTCGAAGTCATGTGGAGCAAGGCCTTTGACAAGGTGTACGGCGGGTTCTATCGCATGATTCCGGGACCGAGCGCTGCAATCGGAGAATTACGCTCCGAGTTCGCGGGACTTGAGATCGCGACCGGCAACGAGGAGTATTACCCCGTTGGCAATTCGGGCCCTCCGGGCCGCTGGTTTCTTTTCCAGTCCAACGGCACGGTTGTGCTCACGAAGAACACCGAGAACGATGAGGCGCATTCGTCGACCAACCTCTACGACTTGGACGGCGACGGCACTCCTGAGATTCTCGGCGGCACCACCTCCGGCAACCAGATTCAAGCCTTTGATAGTCATGGGAAGTGGACGTGGCGCTATACCCTCGGTTCACACGCGATTTCGACGCCGGCCGTCGATGTGCTGAAGCCGGGCGATGGGCCGACTGTTTTTGCCGGAAGTTTCGACCGGTATGTTCGCTCGATTGATGGAAAGACGGGCAAGCTCAATTGGGCGTTTAAGGTCTCGAATTTAATTTGGTCCTCCCCTGCCGTCAAGGATCTCGACGGTGACGGCGTGAAGGAAGTTCTTATAACGTCGGAGAGCGGCTCCACCTACGTAAACGGCACCTGGACCTATAGCGCCGGCAATCTGTATTGCCTTAATGCTGAAACAGGCGAGCTGCGTTGGAAGCGGGAACTTTCCAAATATAAGAAGGCGCGCACCTCTCCTGCGTTGGTCGATCTGGATGGAGACGGGATACTCGAGGTTTTGATCGGTGACGGCAATGGCACCTTCCATGCGTTTGCTGGCGATACCGGAGTGACAAAATGGAAATTTGTTACGGGGGGCGCGATTTATTCTTCCGCGGCTGTCGGCGATATCGATGGCGATGGCATTCATGAAATCGTTTTTGGTTCTAATGACGGCTTCCTGTACGCGCTGCGAAAGGATGGATCCCTTTTCTGGAAGCGTCACCTGGGTTCCGAGGTTTATGGATCCCCCGCACTGGCGAAGAGAAACCCGGGCAAGGGTCTCGCGATTTATGCGACCACCTGGCGCGGACATCTCTACGTGGTAGACGGGTTGGCGGGCGAAATTGTCGGTGCCGCCTCGGTGGAAGCCGAAGTCGTATCGTCCCCCGTTGTCGCCGATACCGACGGTGACGGCAAGCTCGATATCTTCTTTCAGGATCGCAAAGGCAACATCGGTTGGAAAATGAAGGGGGATGTGTTCTGGTCCTTCCGCGACAACGGCTCTTCCGTTAAAGCGTTCTCCCGGGAGTGGCCGATGTACCGTCGTGATCCTGCGCACACGGGCGTGTACCCGATGGAAACGATTGCCGATGAAACGCCTCCTGCCTATTCCAGCTTCCGCTCGTTGAATGCAGCGGGAGAGTCGGTGATCGAGACCGAATACAACCCGCTGGCTTCCGGTGTCACGGTGCAGTTGACCGTGCAGGACTTGGAGAGCGGACTGTCCGGCAGCGGGTTCTCCGTCCGGTATTCCACGAATGCGGGAACTTCATGGATGACCGTCTCGTCGTCGTTAAGCGGGCAAACCCTGTCGGGAATCGGACTCAATTTTGCGTGGTCCGTTAATACAGCGGCCTGCGAAGGGAAATCCCCGTGTGCGGCGACGAATCAAGTTCAGTTTACGGTGAAGGACGTCGCCGGCAATACGCGTGAGGCGGGTCCCTTCGCAGTGCGCATCGAAGAGCCCGAAGCCCCAGTCGTTGCGCCGGCGATTCCCACCGGCCTCGCGGTTGATGCCCCGCACATGGGCGGCAGTCTTAAGCTGACCTGGAACGCAAACGGGGAGGCCGACCTGGATCGATACCGCATTTACCGGGACAATATTTTCCTCATCGCCACAACGAGCACTTCGTATTCCGACGAAGGCCTAAGCGATGCAACCACCTATACGTACCGGCTTAGCGCGGTTTCGACAGCGGGGTTGGAAAGCGACAAGACCGCGCCTGTTTCCGGAGTCCCGGCCGATCAACTGCCGCCGGATTCCTTTATTACCGCGCCGGACGATGAATCCGTTCTGCATCAGACCATTGCGACGATCTCCGGCTCGGCAAGTGACGCCGGCATCAGCGGCATCGCGAAGGTCGACATCTGGCTGAAGGATGTCACTGATGACGAAGACGAATGGCTGGTGGCGGAAGGCTCGACCTCGTTTCGACTGGAACTGACGGACCTTGAGGATGGGCACAGTTACCAAGCGGCCTCCCGCGCGATCGACGCCGAAGGGAACGTCGAAGTGCAGGTAACGATTATTTCGTTCAACGTTGATCTGCCGCCTTCGAAAG
>NVTF01000012.1 GCA_002401485.1 Elusimicrobiota bacterium
ACGCAGGTCGTCAAAGCAATCCGCACGGGGGACACAAGTTCCGGCCAATTAGTCCGCCTTCACCTATGGAACGGCGCCATCAAAATGGCGAAGGCCAATCCCCTGACCGGCGTGGGTCATAATAATTTTCGCACGGAGTTTCCTAAGCATGTTGACGCCGTTTTGGACGGCAACGTCAAAACATTCGGAACGGCCCACAACCTATACCTCCACCATCTCGCGGAACGAGGCATCATCGGACTCGCAGCGGTTTTCTGGCTTCTCGCGGTATTGCTGCTCGAAGCCTGGAGGCGCAGCCGGGACAAGCCCAGTGCGGCGAACCTCTGGGCTCTCGGAACAGTGACGGCGTTTCTGATCCAAAACCTAACCGAAGTCGCCCTTCAAGTCGAAATTCTATGGATGCTGGTCTTCTTTATTTGGATCGCTGCGAGAACTGAATACAACATTGATCGGAAGCCGTCGTGACAGCCGCACGGGAGGCGCTCAAAGACAAAAAATTATGGGCTATTCTGATCTTCGCCTTAGCCGTTCGAAGTGTTCTCGCGATCACAGATCATGTGCGCCCGATTCTGCCCGCACACAATTACAACGATGCGGCCATTTTTCACACATTCGCTGTTCAATACCGCGACAGCGAAGTTGAAATTTCCCTACCCCCCGGAAAAGAGCTTTATACAATTTGGACCGCCGCGATTTATACGTTCTTTGGAGAAACACCGCTCGGACCGCGACTCATTAATACGCTTCTAGCGGCATTCTCAATTGCGCTCTGGTATTTCATCACCCTGAACCTATTCTCCCGTAAAACCGCCGTTCTGGCGGCGTTTACGATAGCGATTTGGCCAAGCCATGCCTTTTTTTCCGGTCAGCATTTAAAAGAAGCGCTTCAGATGCTGATTCTGCCGCTCGTCTTCACGGCGGGCCTCCATCAAATGGAAGAGCACCCCCGAAATGAGATCACGGCGCGACTCCCGGGACTCGCCATGACGTCGGCTTTTCTAATCCTTCTTGGATTCATTCGCGCTTTTTTCCTTCCAATCATCGGCGGTTCCTTCCTCCTGGGGAGTGCCGTCGCATTTCGACGATGGAGAAGCGTCGCACCTGTACTCCTCTCAATCCTTGTCGGCATTCTGGCCTACCCGGTCGTTAACAAAGCCGTCATCACAACCGACAACTCGGAAAAGGTTTCCCTCTTCATCCCGACAGGGAATCTGGCGGAAAAGAATATCTCCCCCTCGCTGATGTCGCCGAAATGGATTGAACAGCTTCGCAACAAACGCCAGAGAGCCAGCCAACAGTGGTCCAAATACCATACGAGCCGCCGCGTTGAAACTCAGATTTTTCCCGGGCAGAAATTTGACCACTGGGGCGATGTCGCGGCATTCGCGCCGAAGTCGACCTTCTACGCCCTATTCATGCCCCTTCCCGGACTCTACCCGATCAACGGGAAATTGAGCAGGGCACTCAGCGCATTTGAAAATACTGTGTTGTTAGTCATTTTTCTCCTCGCAATGGCCGGGTTCGTTCAGGCACCGAAACCGGCGGGGAAAACGACGCTGATTATGTTTTTCTTTCTTATCTCCATTTCCTCAGGACTCTTTGAGTTTGATCTCGGGAGCGCGACCCGTCACAAGCTGCATTACTTCCCGTTTCTATTCCCGTTCGCGATCCAATTCGTCCTCAATTTCATACAACGTTCATGCGACAACAACTCCGCCCGCTCCTCTTAGCGACGGCAGCGACACTGTTGGTCTTTTGTTCTTCCGCATGGTTTATTCATGCGGATAAAGAACCGCCGTCGTTCGATGAGAGCTGGTATCTTGAAGTCAGCTGTACATTAAAACGCGCATTGGTAGAGGAAGGCCCTCTTGAATTCGCAAAAGCCTACGCAAAATCATTTCGCTTCAAGGCACCTCTGATTTCTCTGGTTCCGCTCCCGGCCTATCTCGTTTTCGGAATCTCCGAAGATGCGGCATTTATTTCGAATCTAGCCTCCATACCCCTCACCGCTTTTTTTCTATTCCTGTTAGGAAGGCGGCTATTTTCTGAAGAGGTCGCAACGATAGCCGTTATTATATGGCTTACCACTCCTTTAACATTTGGTCTCTCGCGCCGGTTTTTCGTTGAAAGCTGGCTAACAACTTTTACGGTCGCCACGGTCTATCACCTTTTCGCATCGAAGGGGCTTAGGGACCGTCGGCACATGGCATGGAGTGGGTTTCATGCCGGCCTTGCCCTTCTAACAAAATGCTTTTCCCCAATGTTTCTATTTGGATCCATCGTGGAAACGATGAACTCCCGCCACGCACAACTCGGAAAAAAATGGAAGCGCGGGATTTTTGAAGACCTGCGACCCTTCTTCTATACGGCGACTCCAATCGTCTTATCCTGGTATGCATTTAACTGGATGACAACTGCCGCGTTCATGGTCCGCAGTGCTTACGGGGACATCGGGGCACACTACGGGAACGGTCCGGCCTGGCATCCAAGCAACTTAATCCGTTTCACAAAAATAATCCTGGCCGCGTGCACCTCAAATTACTACGCCACCGCAGCGATCATCACTCTAATCATCGTACTGACTCTCAAGAAGTCCAAGCCCACAGAAAAAGAACTTGCAGGATTGAAATTGTGCGTTCTGTGGACTGCGATCCCCTTCCTATTGTTGGTCTCAGGAACAGCCAATGAAGTTCGGCCCCTGCTCTCCTGCCTGCCCGCCTTTTCAATTATTCTTGCTTGGATGCTCCTACGATCTCTTGAAAAAATCCGCGCCAAGCCCCTCGCTCTAGCCAGCTTCTTTGTATATCCATTCCTGGCCTTCCTACTCCAAACCTTCCCCTCCACTTTTGCAGGAGCATCTCAATTCATTCCTCGAACCAGTGCTTGGACCGGCCCGCCAAAAACAACAGGCCGCATGGGTCAACAGGAGTTTGTTGATGCCCTGGCTCAAGATATTAGAGCTCCCTCAGTGGTAGCCCTTGGATTGGAGCACCGCTATTTCAACGCTAATCGCTTAGCGACGCTATCGGCATGTGGAGGGCATGATTTGCAGTTCGTAAACTACGGACATATGGAAAGCAAGGTAGAAAGAATTGTGGCCAGACTTTCTCAAAAAAATGTCGACCACCTGCTTCTCGTAGAAAAACTTCCAGCATTTGGACTTCCAGAATATGCCGTTGCAGCCCAAAAATCACTTACCCACCTTCTAAAGTCTGAGAAGCTACCCTTCAAATCCTTAAAAAAATACACACTCCAGAATGGAGCGATCGTGCACCTGCTGCAGCGTACGGGACAAATCAGAATGATTGGACGAGGACCGCACGCTTTACCGACACGCGGTAAATTGGAATAATCGCAACGACGATGTCCACGAAACGACTTAGCATCATAATCCCCGTTTTCAATGAAAAAAATACCGTTGAAGAACTCATCGGACGGGTCCAAACTGTAAAAATTCCAATCGAACGCGAAATCATCGCGATTGATGATGGCTCCACCGATGGAACCCGTGAAATCCTGGAACGGATGAAGGAAGAAGGCATTAAGGTCGTCTTCCATGAGAAAAATTCCGGAAAGGGTGCCGCAATTCGTACCGGCATTTTGCACGCGACCGGCGAATACATCGTCATCCAAGACGCCGATCTGGAATATGACCCCGAGGACTACCCACAACTCCTGGAACCGCTGCTTGGCGGCCGTGCCGACGTCGTCTATGGATCGCGATTTATCGGGGGCGGCCCCCACCGCGTCCACCTATTCTGGCACTACGTCGCGAACAAATTATTCACCCTAATGACCAACGCCCTCTTCAACGTAAACCTCACCGACATGGGTGTCTGTTATAAGATGTTCCGTTCCAGCGTGCTCAAGAGCATCCCCCTTCGCGAAAACGGCTTCGGCTTCGAACCTGAAATTACCGCCAAAATCTGCAAACGCCATTTACGCATTTACGAAGTCCCCATCTCCTACGCCGGCCGAACCTACGAAGAAGGAAAAAAAATAAAATGGACCGACAGCTTCGCCTACCTCTACTCCCTAATACGCTACCGCCTCGCCGACTAGCGATTTAGACCGTTTCTCCACTTTTTCGCACAAAGTGGAACTTTTTGAGCTCTCAATCGTACGTGTGGGTATGATGAGACGATCAAAAGTACACGTTGCCGGAATCATATTCCACGCGTACAATCGCGGCAACAATCGTGAAACTGTCTTCCACGACGACGCCGACCACACAATCTTCCTCATGATTCTCGAAAAAGCACGCGAGAAATTCGACTTCAGACTGTATGCATTCTGCCTCATGCCAAACCATTTCCATCTTCTGCTCGAGGTGGGAGAAATCCCTTTGTGGAAGATTATGCACTGGATGCAACTAAAGTATGCGATCTACTACAACAAGCGTTACGACCATACCGGGCATGTTTTTCAGGAGAGGTTCAAATCCACAATTTGCGCGAAAAATTCGTACTTTCTTGAATTACTCCGGTACATCCATCTCAACCCTGTTAGAGCAAAACTCTGTGATGATGTTCTTGATTTTCGTTGGTCCAGCGCCAAAGCCTATTTTGAACCGCCCGGAGACATAGTCGTTGATGTCAAATTCCCCTTATCTATTTTTGCCCCCGACCCGGAAAATGCACGCACGAGACTTCTCGAATTTTTCCGAGAAGGAATAGGAATTGACTCCAACAAAACAGATCCACAGAAAATGACAGCCCAAAAGCTCCCCTCCCTCAATGACATCCTTGCGACAATATCTAGAGAGACCCTGATCAATGAACAAACGATAAAAAGTGATTCTCGCCAACACCCAACCGCCCGAGCCCGAAAATTGTTCATTTCATCAGCCTACGACAGGGGACATCATCCACAAGCAATTTCCGCCTACTTAAATTGCTCTCTAAGCACCATTTACAAATCAATCAAACCAACGCCCGCTTAATTCAATAAGTACAATTAACGAGAATATGGAGAAACGGTCTAGAATTCGCGTGTTTCAGGTTCTTGAGTGTGGGGGGCCTGGGGGGACGGGTAATCAGGTTGCGGCGCTTTGCCGGGAGCTTGATCCGGAGCGGTTTGAGACGACGCTTGTGTATGCGGTGCGGCCGGGGGCTTCGAAGTTTGATTTTGAATCGTTTGCACGGGGCGCGGTGGAGTATGTGCACATTCCTGAGATGGTGCGGGAAATATCACCGATCAACGACATTCTCGCATTTCGAAAACTTTATCGGCTTTTCGCAGAGGAGGCCCCGGATATTGTTCACGCACACTCCTCGAAGGCGGGGGTTCTTGCTCGAATCGCGGCCCGGGCGGCCGGAGTCCCTAGAATCCTTTATTCTCCGCGCGGCTACGCCTTTCTGCAACGGGACAGAAATTGGTTGAGCCGTTTTTCCTACTGGTTTATCGAAGCCCTGATATCGCCTGTGAGCGAAATTGTCGCCTGTTCTCCAAGCGAAGGGAAAACGGCGATGCGGATGCCGTTAAAACGTGGAGTCTCAATCGTCTGCGACGCTTACCTGGGCAACCCAAAAAGCCGCGCTCGCCCCGAATCGGATTCTCGCGGCGACCGGATTGTCGCGGCCATCGGCCGCATTGCGTATGCACGCGATCCCGAAACGTTCGGCTCGTTATCCGCAGCCATTCTCAAACAACGCGACCGCGTTCGTTTTCAATGGATCGGGGATGGAGAATTGCGAAATTCGATGGACCCCTCCGTAGAAGTGACGGGCTGGGTCGAGCCGGATGACGCCATCCGTAAACTTTCAAAATGTTCGCTTGTTGTTCATCATTCCCTCTGGGACGCGTTATCGAATGCGATATTAGAAGCAATGGCTCTGGGCATTCCCGTAATCGCCTCCGACATTCCGGGCAACCGCGATGCCGTTGAGGATGGGGTGACAGGTTATCTCGTAACCGACGAGATGCAATTGATTGAACGCGTGCTCCGTCTTCTCGATGATCCTGGACTCCGAGCACGTTTGGGCGAAGCGGGCAGAAAGCGGTTTGAGGATGAATTCACGCTAGAACGAATGATGAAAGAAATATCCGCTCTGTATGCGGGAAACGGCGAAGATTAGCTATCATGGCCTCATCATGGCACGCCTGAACGAATATAACCGCTTCCTTTCGGCAGGCTACAGCCTCCCGGAACTCGGCATGGCCTTCTTTCGGCTAAAAATTTGGTCCCGGCTGACTTCCGCCTTAAAGCATCGATTCGCCTTCCGCGGACGCGGCGTCGTAATCGATTATACGTGCACAGTTCAAAGCTGCCGGTTCATATCGATCGGCGATGGATCCTGGCTGCAGCGGCACGTGTGGCTGACTGTCCCCCTCATTGAAATGTCCGGACCTCCGGACGGCCCAATCCTGCGCATAGGCGACCGCGTTCAAATCGGTCCACGCACGACGCTGTCGGCGGTCAGAGAAGTCCTCATCGAGGATGACGTTCTTTTCGGCATGAACGTCTATGTCTCGGACCATATCCACGCCTACAGGGATGTAACCCGCCCCGTCAAAGACCAGGGGTTGGCCCCCGCAGGACGGGTGTTCATCCGAAAGGGGGCGTGGATCGGCGCGAATGCGGTTATTGTTGCAAACGACACCGACGTCGAGATCGGTGAAGGAGCCGTAGTGGCAGCAAACAGCGTCGTCACTCGCTCGATTCCCGCTCACGCAGTCGCGACCGGCTCGCCAGCTCGCATAGCGGACCGCTACGACCCCGAGCTCGGCTCATGGAGCCACGGTCGACCGACCCGATAAAGAATGCGACGCTATCTTGCTCTTCTGCTGCCCGCATCGATCCTCTTTGCGGTCTTTTTTTACGCTTCGTTTTTCTGGAACTTTAACTCCACGCTTTCCCTATGGTCAACGGGAGGCTTCGCTTGGCCCCATCAGATGTTTCACAACTTCCTGCACGGGCGGATGCTCCAAAGCTCCCTCTTCGCCGATCCGTTCCTGGCCGGAGGGTCAGTCGGGTTCACACACAACCCGTACGCATACATCAACGGGAGCGTCATCCACATCAACTTCACTCCGTATTTATTCGCACTCATCTGGTCTCTTTTCCCGACACCAGCAATGATCTACGGACTTATTTTTGCGTGGAACCTACTCGCTGGAGGCCTGTTCAGCTGGCTGATCATTCGAAAATTAGCAGACAAGGATGCTAAAGAAAAAACCGCTTTCGTCATTGCAATTATGCTCGCGAGCGGTTTTCTAGCGATCCTCGTGCAAATGGCGCAATTCCTCCTGTTTGCAGGGCCGTTTATGATGGCCGGGTATTACTTTTTCCTGATTCGCAAACGAGCGGCTTTCATCGCCGCCATCGCGGCACTTTGCCTAGTATCGGAAGACTCGGCTATGGTGGCGGCCTGTTTCGCCCTTTACTTCGCGATTTTCGAAACGGAAGGCCGTTGGTACGGAGCGGCTTCAGCCCTCATCTCAATCCCCTACGTTCTCTTCCTGCTGATTATCATACAACCCGCCGCGCGCATGGACCTCACGATCACATCCTCAACGACAACTTCGCTGGTTCTTGGGAAAATCGCAATCCTCTCCCCGATGCTGCTTATCTCAAATATTAAATCCATGATGCCTCTCGCCACATTGGTGCCGGCCTTTGCGGCAGCCGTCTGGATTTTCGGCAAGCCCGATCGCAATCGCCTGATTTCCACAGCAGCGCTGGCCGTCCTGCCCAGCCTGCCCCATTGGGGTGAATGCGTCGTTATGGGCGGCGCCCATCACCTGCTGCCCCCGTTCGTTTTCTCCTATATCGCTCTCCTGCGAATCGTGGGAGAAGGACGTCAGGACACGACCGAAGCACTCAAGCTCCGCCCTGGGCCAATTTGGACGATGACCTTGCTGCTTTTTCTTATCAGCACGCGCGTCCTCGCCGGGAATCTCCCCAACTCAATAAAGCCCCGGCTCTATCGGCTCGCGGGAAAAACAGAAAAAGCGCGATTATTGGAACAAAGCCTTGCAGGAACAGCAAAGTCCAACCGGAGCGCGATCGCAGCGGCGGCTGAAATACCCATCGAACGAAGCCTTGTTTATCTGGTCAACAAATCCGTGGAAGGCTGGATCACTGCCAGGTCCGATATTTGGCGTTTCCCCCTTCTTCTAGACCGAGCCGATTACGCGCTCATCCAGAAGGACGCCGTCGATCCCACCTTCACGTTCGATGCCGACAGCGGTGAAGAGCCTTGGGACGCCTTCCGCCGCGGACGGGTCCCCGAGGGGCACGATGCCCCGCTCACATCCGCTATGCTCAAAATGATCCGGGACGAGCTCATCGGCCGCACCCATGAAGTGGTTCTTGAGAATTCCCACGTCTTGCTGCTGAAAAACCTTAATCCCCGCCCGCCGCTATCGGCCCCATCAACAACAGGATTCGGATTTCTTAGGAAAAGGACTGCCGTCGCTGATGTGGATTGGGATCGCTACGTCGAGCGAACACGGTAGACGGACTCAAAAACGTGTTCAAAGAGGCGGCAGGTACCGGTATAAAGGTGCTGCCAGTCTTCCCGAAAAGGATAGTTATCGGACTGATTCAAAGACTGATCGAATAAATTCACTTCCTTCTTGTGCTGCTTAAGATAAAGCAATCCGGCATCCATCTCATCGATGATCTTAAAGTAGCATTCGATTTGATCGCGGGACATTTCCATAAACGAATAGATATTCGCGACGACATCAACCGACCCCTTCGCCAATTGCTTCATTTGATGAGGGAGACCGAATACAAGTCGACTGCCGTCCGGCTTCCTCGGATCAAGAACTTCCACCAACGATTCGGGATAGAGCGAGGCCGGGACGTTGGGGTGGAGACTGGTCAAATAAAACTCGGAGAGCAGGAGAGATTCGGGAAGATCAAAAATCATAAAGACCGCATTGGGCATCGCGGACAGGACGACATGCGCGAGACGCCCGTACCCAGCTCCGATTTCGCAAAACACCACTCGATCGTCTCGGTTAAACTTCGCATGCTCTCGAATGCGGTAAAACTCGTCGATCGATTGAAGCAGGTCCAAACTTAGACGGCGGCCTTTATAGCTGACGTAGGTCCCATCACCAAGATCCGGCTCTTCGAGCGTCTCAAGGAGATTCCACTCATCGACGCTCTTAAGAAGCTGATAGTACAGATGGTGTACCGCTTCAAAAATCCATGGATTATCCGGTTCATACGTCGAAAGAAAACGACCGAACGTCGATTTAAACTTCTTTAAACCGTTCCCGCGCAGAACGAGGCGATAAAAAATAGAAATAATCGTCCACTGACGGGACGGATGGTACACGGAATCGGCGGCGTAAAAATCCAACCGGGACTGCGCGTAGCGTTCGCGCCAATCGCGATCAAGGGCGTGCGTGAAGCGCAGATTTTTCACGAGAGTTCCAAAAATCAACTTCCCACGCAGTGCAATGACGCGAACGACCCTCCAAAGGGCGCCCGCCCAATCGGACGCGGAAAATCCCGAACTCAAAGGATCGACCTATCGGGGTCCCAGAAATAGACCGGACGAGCCGATACATTTTTATAGGTTCGCGCCATATAAAGAGAAAGCACCGGGAGGGTCACAAGCAAATAGCCGAAGGAAAGAATCATCGCCAGTTGGGAAGCACCCGTAAGATCCATGCGCAAAGCCAACACCAGCACAAGGTACGCAGTGGAAGCGAATACCGAGAGGTAGCTGACAAATCGCAGCGGGAATGTCGAGGAGGCGAGGAAACCGGCGAACGCGAACTTAGCCATCGTAAAGACATTGTAATGAGAGACCCCATGCTTGCGAGCCTCACGAGCATAGGGGATCCCTTCAACTCGAAGTCCTACATATCCCATCTCCGCGCGCAGGAAGGGGAAGGTACTCTTGCTGGACAAGATCGCGTCGCGAACGGTCCGCGTGAACATGGAAAATTCCGCCATCCAAAGCATCGTAGGACCATCGGCGATCCGATTATTGATCCAATAAAAGAGCCATCGAAAGAATACCAGCCACTGCGGCTCAGGACGCTGCGAACGAATCCCGTATACCGTGTGAAATCCCTGTTCGATCGCGGCGTGAAACTTTTTCAGCATTTCGGGGGGATCTTCACAGTCGACATCGATGATCGCGTAAATATCCGAATCCGAATTAGAGAGACCGGCGACAAGCGCCGCGCTGTATCCAAAATTTCGCGAAAGCGTTATAACCCGGACGCGCGAATTCTTCTCATGCATCGAGTTGATAATCTTGAGGGAATCGTCGTCGCTCGCATCGTTAACGAAAAGAATCTTCCAATCAACATCTAAGGAACTGAGGGAGGCCTCCGCCCGGCGATAAAAATCCGGGAGGGAATCCTCCTCATTATGAACGGGAACGACGACGGTGAGACTCCGGGGCATTTCTACCAAACTATTTTGCTTTTGTAATAGCGAACAATCTTGACGATCTCTCGCTCAAATTTTTTCTTATTCGTCCATCCCAAATTACGAAGGGCCTTGTCGTCGACTCCGTACCGAACGTCTTCGCCCTGACGTACATACTGGGTTTTAACGTAGCGAGCCATCGAAACGGTTCGCCCGAAGAAACTTTTGAGAACACTCTTAATGACATGCGTGTTCGGACATTCATAGTTCCCGGAGATATTGTAAATGCGGTTGAGTTTTCCCTTTTCAAGAATGGTTAATATCCCCGCAATCGTGTCCTCAACGTGCAGCCAATTTCTAACGCACGATCCATCGCCATGAAGCGGAATCAGCTTCCCCAACACCAAATGCTTCACAGCCTTGGGAATGAGCTTCTCAGGATATTGTCCGATCCCAAAATTGTTCGTAGGCCGGATAATCACGTATGGCACTTCATGAGTCCGATGCCAAGCCAAAATCAGCATATCCCCCGAGGCTTTCGACGCCGCATAAGGGTTCGAGGGCAAAAGAGGGTCCGACGTCCGGTGAAATCCCTTGTCGATATCGCCGTAAACCTCATCCGTCGAAATCTGAACCATCACAGGCATCTGATAGTGCCGCTTCGCGCGGATCAACTCCAAGAGATTTTGAACGCCCATGATGTTGGACCGCAGAAAATGGGTCGAATCCACAATCGAATTGTCGACATGTGTTTCCGCCGCAAAATTAATCACGTAGTCCACGTCAAAAAGGTGATCAAGCTTTGCGATATCGGCGTACTGGAACCGGAAATTCGGATTCTTCTCAAACTCGGTCAGCCACTCATCATGTGCCGCATAGGTTTTTTTATCGACGCCCCATACTCGCCAACCCTTTTTCAGCGCGGCCCGCGTAAAATGCGAACCGATGAATCCAAGACATCCCGTAACGCAAAGAGTTTTTATCGGCTCGGCCATGAATCTTCTCCGGGGACAACGCGGGCCTTGGGGACTGGAACAATAAATGATCCTTTAAAACCCGCCGCCTTGCAGCGCCTGCGAATTTCGGCCTCGAAATTCCAAGCCAACAGCAACAGGTAATCGACATCAAACTTTTTGAGCTCCTCGATCCCGACGATCTTCATACGCGCACCCGGAGTGTAGAGTCCGCATTTCTTGGGATTATCATCGATAGCCGTCGGAACCTTGTCCGAACCGATCCCGAAAAAATTCATCAAGGTATTACCCTTGGCGCTTGCCCCGTACGCCCACACAACTTTTCCCTCAGCCGCAAGCTCACCGATCAGCCGATTCAACGCCACCCGGTTCTCATTCACGGATTTTGCGAAGTGGTCATAGGGGGTACTGTCGCGAATTCCAAAAGACTCCTCGCGTTCGAAAAATTCCGCGGCACGCGGACTGCGCTCACGCAACGACGCACGCGAACAATAAACCCGAATGGTGCCGCCATGAATGTTTTCAAAGTACTCGATATCAAAAATGCTGAACCCGTGAAGCTTCATCAGCGTTTCCAACGGAGTGACCCCAATATAGGAAAGGTGTTCGTGATAGGCCGTATCGAACTCCCCCTTTCCGACGAAATCGACAACGTACGGGCACTCAATAACGAAAATTCCATCGCGCAGAAGAATCGTGTCTACCGCCTTCATGAAATCCTGAAGATCGTCAACGTGCGCGAAAACGTTGCACGCGGTAACAATCTTGGCTTTCCCATGATTTTCCGATAGGGTCGCAGCAACGGACTCGGACCAATAGGCGCATTCAGTCTTCAATCCTGCGGCATTCGCCTCAGCTGCAAGATTTTCCGCAGGGTCGACTCCGAGAGCGGAGAGCCCCTCGGCTTCAAACGCCTTCAGCAAACATCCATCATTGGAGGCGATATCGAGAGCCAGATCCCCTGCCTTCGCCCCGGCGGCCTTAACCGCTGAAGAGGCCAACTGGGCGAAATGGTCCCGAATCGTGGATGTCGTTGAGCTCACGTACAGATAATGGCGAAACATCAAATCAGGCTGGACTACCTTCGTCAATTGAGACAATCCGCAGGAGCGGCATAATTGAATGCAAAGAGATTCCTTAAACTCCGAATCTCCAAGCCGCTCTTCGGTTAAATAAGAATTCGCCAATGGGGTTTCCCCTAGGTCCAAATACCGATGCAGGTCTTTTGATTGGCAAATGCGGCAGGCATCCACTTCACGAGAAAATAGTTTGGATGTCTCGATCGAATGTTGCATGACGTACTCTATAATTTCCACAGTTAACCGAACAACGACTATTCAGAACTCATTGCCGCCATCGTCAGCTTGATCCCTTCCTCAAGCTGAATTTCCGGACTCCAGCCCGTCGCCTGAGCGAATGCGCTCGTATCCGCGACGAAGTTGCGGAACTCGATGGGATCGAGTTCCGAAGGGGCGGGAATTGAATCCACCGCTAGCGTGCGACCCAAGCGATCACTTGCCAAACGCGCGACAAGCTCAAACGCCTCCCGAAGCGTCCATCCTTTTCCCGATCCAATCAGAAAATGACGCCCATCGATATCGCTACCCGCCGCGCCGGCCAGCAGAAAGGCGCGAACGACATCGTCAATATAGGTGTAGTCGCGAATCGAGCTGCCGTCTCCATGCAGGGTCAGCGATTCTCCATTGAGAGCGCGTCGAATCATCCGGTTCAGAACTCCCCGGTCCGCACTGCTCGACTGGGGACCCGGCCCATAAACGTTGGACAGCCTAAGACATGCCCCCCGAAGCGCCCCGTCACGGCAGAAGAACTTCAAGGACTCTTCGGCCATCATCTTATGAAAATCGTAAACCGTCACGGGATTATCGCGGACGCTTTCATCGACCGGGATTTCGGCGGGAATGCCTGCCTGGGTCACAGACCCCGCGAGTATCACGACCGGTCGCGACCCGCTCGCCCGGCATGCCGAAATCATTTGCTGAAGAGGAAGGACATTGGCTTCAAAATCACTCGCGGGGTCATCTGCCGCCGCGTAGACGCTGGTTTGCGCCGCGAGATGAAAAACAACATCGACGCCCTGGACAACCTCATCCCATAGTTCGCGTGAACGAATGTCCCCGCCAAATGTTTGGATGTTCGGTTGCTGGGGAAGCGATTGTCTGGACCGGCTGAGAAGGCGCAGACTCCGAGCAACCCCCGTCAGAGCCCGGAGCAGCCCCCCCGCGATGTACCCGGAAGCACCTGTGATCAGTACCGTACGGTCCCGGTAGACATCAAGTTCGCGGGGCACAGATCTCACCGGTGGGTTTTGGAATGCCGGGAAAGAGATTTCTTTTTCCGCAGCACGACGAAATGGAAACCTCCCGGGACACGGGATCGCCCTTCTTCATGCAGCATCTCGGTCATCGCCGGCAAAACAGCCTGAATCCACTTCTTCTTCACTTGAAGACGATCCTTCGCCGTAAGACGGCCAACCATGTCCAGCAGAGGAGGGGAAAGAAGTCGCAGCCCCACGTCCCAAAAACGCAGCAACTTCGGGGAAAGATAGGTCTCGTGGTGGTCGATGACAAAGCCCTTCCGCTTGGCGAGTGACTTTATCTCCGGAAAGGTCGCGGTCCAGTCGTGGCATTCCGAACGCCCGCGATTTAATATTTTGAGCAGCCGAGAGCGCTGCGGCTTCCATTGATAACTTTCGCAAAAAATTTTATACCGCGGATCCGGAATGCACAGAAGCGTTCTGCCCCCAAGCGCGAGGATGCGGTTAATTTCACTCAAGGCAGAGGAAGGATCACGCAGCCAATACAAAATATTCGAAAAAACCGCTTGGAAGGCTTCATCTTCAAACGGCAGGCGCCGATTGCCATCCCCCTGCTTGACGTTTTCGTAAAAACCCAAGGAAGCAGCCTGCGAGAGGAGGTTCGCCTTGTGATCAAACGCCCAGTCAAACCCGCGCCGCGGTCTTCGAAGAATGTGGCGATCGGGGCGCATAGATAGAGGGACGTCGTAGATATCCTTGTTCTTGGAAAAGCCACGCGAATCGGCGTGGAGAAACCAATCATAGCCCGCGGAAAAAGACCCTCCCGCCGTCACGAAGCTCCACAAACCGTTTCCACACCCCAAATCCAACGAAGGGGACTTCAGCGCAATCGCGCTAACTACTTGAGAAGCGGAAGCATCCCACAAGGCGCTCTCAGGCCTGAGCCACCAAAGATTGAGATGTTGCTTCAGAAAGTGGAGATTCATGCGGGGTCCTCATACACAAAGCTCGTATCCGCATCACTCAAATTGGGATGCGACAGGTCTTTCTTGGATAAAATCGGCTTCTCAATCGGCCAATCAATACCGATGGCCGGATCATCCCAGGCAATGCCGGCGTCGTGCTCGGGGGAGTATTCCTCCGTCATCGAATACAAAACATCGGCAGTCTCGCTTAATGCGCAAAAACCGTGCGCAAAGCCAATCGGAATATAAAGCGCATGCATGTTTTGGGCCGATAGCGCCGCCCCGACCCATCGGCCGTAGGTCGGAGAGTTTTTTCGAATATCCACCGCCACATCGAAGATTTCCCCGTTAATAGCCCGAACGAGCTTTCCCTGAGCCTTCGGTTGACGCTGAAAGTGAAGTCCTCGAAGGACCGAGCGAACAGATTTTGACTGTCCCTGCTGAACAAACCGGCTCGAAATACCGTTCGCCGAAAAAACCGATTCCCGGTAGCTTTCCACAAAATGCCCGCGGGCATCTTCATGGACCTCAGGCTTTATGAGATATACGCCGGGAATGGCTAGCTGTTCAAATCCAGAGGGCACCAATCGGATTGTATAACAAAGGGAATGCTATAATGCTCCTCTGTGAAAACCTATTCAAAACACCGTAGTGCCCTGATGCGCCGGCTCCCGGACGGCCTTATCGTCCTATCCGGCGGTCTCGAAGTCACAAGAAACTATGACGTAAGCTTCGTTTTTCGCCAAGACTCCGATTTTCTCTACCTCACTGGTGTCGAGGATCCCGGCTTTCACCTCCTCATCGACCCAAAACGCAAAAACAGCACGCTATTTCTGCCCCGCATTGACGATCACCATCGCGTCTGGGAAGGCCATGTTCCCGGCCCTGCGGAAGCCAAGCGTTTATACGGCGTCCAACGCGTTCTCTATGATGATGCACTTCCCGGAGAAATAAAAAAAGCCCGCCGCGGCCACCGGCGCGCATACGTCAATTCTCCGGTGCAAAAAAAACTTAAGAAATCCTTCCAGGGATTGCCCCTGTTGTCTTCTGTCCTAGACGACGCAATAGAGGAACTTCGAGCGGTCAAAACACCTGGAGAAATTTCTCTCATGGCGGAAGCAAACCGCATCAGCAACAGGGCGCACGGAATCGTCATGCGCAAAACGCGGGCGGGCATGCGGGAGTACGAAGTACAAACACTCTTCGAGGCGGAATGCCTGCGTTCTGGAAACCGTCATTTAGCCTACCCCTCTATCGTTGCCGCCGGAAACAACGCCGCAGTGCTCCATTATCGACACAACGATGCAAAACTCAAGAAAACAGACCTTCTTCTCATTGATGCAGGCGTCGAAGTTAAGGGGTATGCATCCGACATCACTCGCACCTTCCCTGTCGGCAAAAAATTCTCCCAGAGACAGAAAGACATTTATTCAATTGTCCTGGAAACGCAAAAAGCCTGCATTGAGGCGGCGCGCCCAGGGCTCAATTCAGCCACCTGGCAGGTTCTTTCCATGCGGCTCATCGCAGACGGACTCCGCGATCTTAAATTAATGAGGGGCTCGGTCGACACTCTCGTGGAGACGGGAGCCGTCCGTCTTTTCTACCCGCACGGCATTGGTCACCTACTTGGACTCGATGTGCACGATGGAGTCGGCGGAAAATCGCGAAAAAAACCTAATCCGACCAAGGTTCCGGTTCGTTTCGCCGCAGATCTTGAAGCCGGCATGGCCATTACTTCAGAACCGGGAATCTATTTCATTGACGCGCTTCTAAACGCACCCCGGCTGCGCAAGAAACACCGCGACCATATCGATTTTAACCGAGCGGAACGTTATCTCGGCATGGGCGGCATCCGCATCGAGGATGATGTCATCGTTCGCCCATCCGGCCCGCCGCGCAATCTAACGACTGTCGCTAAAGAGATCCCGGACATCGAGGCGCTTCGGAGAAACGCTTAGACGTGACTCTTCCCCGCTGGTCAAGAGAACTTCTTCGCTCGATCCTGCACCTTACGGGCGACGCGGCAGCGGTTCTCCTCGCCTTTTACCTTGCCTATGAGCTTCGTTTTTCATGCGCGTGGTTTCGGGAACTCGTCCCTATGCAAGGGGAAGATCCCGGCTGGAGTCATTGGCGAGGATTCCTGCTTACGATTGTTCCCCTCTGGGTTTTATTTTTCGCCTCCATATGCGGGCTGTACACGAAAAACTTTCGAAATCGATTCGACCGATTTCTCACCATCACACAGGGGGCTTTTCTCGGAACAGGTGTCACTCTCGTTGCCGCCTTTCTTTACAGCAGACTCGGGTATTCACGGCTTATGATTTTGCTCGCATGCCCCTTCGCCATCGCAACACTGTCTATTTCCCAGGGAATAGTTCTTTGGTTCGACGGACTGCTCGCTTCTCTAGAAACATCCAGACCGATGCTTCTCGTTGGCGGCGGCAAGGTTTCCGATCTTGTTCGTGATACAGTATTATCCCGTCAACCGAATCGCCAAGTTATAGAACTACCCAACGTTCCATCCCCGGAAGAAATCCTCGCCCTGTCAAAAGACAAAAACATATCCGAAGTTGTTCTCGTCAACACAAATATTGACCGCAAACGCGTCATCGCCGTAGCGGAAACCTGTGAAAATGAAAAACTGGGGTTTAGGATGATCCCCGACCTACTGGAGCTCCGACTCGGAGAAATTCAGATGGACGAATCGCTCGGCCTGCCCGCCTACCGATTGCAGCATACGCAAATGACGCGAACGAATTTTGCTGCAAAACGCGCGTTCGATCTCATTTTTTCTTCGACGGTTCTCATTCTCTTAGCGCCCGTTCTCATACTGATTGCGATCCTAATTCGAATTGATTCCACGGGACCCGCGCTCTTCACGCAAGCCCGCCTCGGCTATCGCGGGAATCCGTTCAACGCTTTTAAATTTCGAACGATGGTTCTCGACGCGGAGAAAAAGCTTGAAGACGTGAAGCGAGAATCCAACAACCAGGGAGGCGGATTCTTCAAATCCAAGAACGATCCCCGAATCACCGCTGTCGGGAAATGGCTCCGGCGCTTCTCGCTTGATGAGCTCCCGCAATTCTTCAATGTATTTATAGGATCCATGAGCGTGGTCGGCCCCCGACCGCTCGCGTTGAAAACCGGGGAGATGGATTTACTCGTTGAAAATTTCGGATCGACCGCAAAAAAACGCGTCAACACAATGCCGGGCATCACAGGATTATGGCAGGTCTCCGGCCGCTCCGACATCAGTGCTGAGGAACGATTCAAACTGGATATGTTTTACATCGAACACTGGTCACTCGGACTCGACCTTGAAATCATTCTTCGCACGGTACCCGCGATGGTTTCCGGCAAGGGAGCGTATTAATAATGCCCAAAACAGTCCCTTTCCTCGATCTTTCCCGCCAATACAAATCGCTTCGCGACGAACTTGTTGGCGCCGCAACGCGCGTTCTCGACTCGGGACGCTACATCCTCGCTTCCGAAGAAAGAGCCTTCTGCCAAGAGTTCGCGCACATGCACAATGTGCCGTTTTGCGCGGGAGTCGCCTCGGGCACGGATGCCCTCAAATTACCTCTGGAAGCGATGGGGGTCGGCCCCGGGGACGAAGTCATTCTACCGGCGTTCACCTTTGTCGCTACGGCGACGGTCGTATCCGCCCTCGGCGCAAAACCTGTTTTTTGCGACGTAGACCCGCAATCCCTAACGATCGACGCATCCGACTTCCAAGGGCGAATAACCGCCAAAACGAAAGCAGTGATTCCGGTTCATTTATACGGACGCCCCGCAAATCTTGACGGCATCCTACTCATTGGAAGGGCGAGAGAAATCGCCGTTGTTGAGGATTGCGCCCAGGCGCACGGAGCGATCTACAACAATAAACCTGTCGGAAGCTACGGAGATTACGGAGCATTCAGCTTTTACCCGACAAAAAACATCGGGGCCTGTGGCGATGCCGGAGCGGTGACAGCGAGTGACTCCAAACGCTTTGAGGCCGTCACGCTGCTTCGCGATTGCGGACGCCGCCCCGGAGCACGCTACGAACACGTCCTCGCAAGCAACCACTCACGTCTCGATGAAATTCAAGCCGCACTGCTGCGAGTAAAACTACCGCACCTCGAGGCGTGGACGGAAAACCGCCGACGGGTTGCCGCGCGTTACGGTCAAGGGCTGGCCGGACTCCCTTTATCCCTCCCGGTGGGAGATCCCGAAAACGGACGCCACGTCTACCACCAATACACGATTCAATCGCCGAAACGGGATGCGCTCAGTGCTCACCTGAAAGAACGCGGCGTGGCTTCCGGCGTTTATTATCCCATGCCGCTCCATCTCCTCGAAGCCTACCGATCACTCGGTTACTGCGAAGGAGATTTTCCCCATGCCGAACGCGCCGCTGCCCAGGTTCTATCACTGCCGATGTTCTCAGAACTGACCGATGAAGAGATCGACAACGTAATCGATGGAGTGCGCAGCTTTTTTGACTAATGCCGAAAATCCTTTACGTCAGTACGTCATCGACAATTGGGGGGGCAGAAAAAACGCTGTATACACTCGCGACATTGGTGGCCCCCTCTGTGTGCGAGGTAGCGGGCATCGTGACGCTCAAACCCAAAGGCCATTACGCACGAGAATTGGAATCACTGGGAAAACGAGTCTATTCGTTAAAAGTCAAAAATAAGGCCGGTCTGCAAGACCTGCAAAAACTCGCCCTGGTCATCCACGAAACCAAACCTGATATCGTTCACGCGATAATGTATCAAGGAATCCAATTGGCCCGTGCAGTCCGGCGCCTTGGGTATGCGGACTTCAAACTGGTCACCTCCCCTCGCGTGAACTACCGAACGCGCACACCATTCTCGCTATTCGTCGATGGCATCCTCAAGAAAGCCGATGATCTCCTGATCGCAGAGTCGGAATCGAGTCGAAAATACCTAGTCGATAAACTTTCATACGATGAGAAGAAGACTCTTACTATCCATAACGGCGTCGACATCGCAGGATGGTCTGTTTCAAAAGCCGATCGAAAGGAACGACGCGAAATGATCGGTATAACCGATAAAGACTTCCTGATCGGAAGCGTCGGCAGACTCAATGAACAAAAGGGCCACCCCCACCTGGTCGATGCAATGGCCGCATTATTGCCGAAACATCCCGAACTCAAATGCGTCATTCTGGGGGAAGGACCCGAACACGCGAGCCTTCAAACGCGCATCGACTCTCACGGGATTGGGACGCAAGTGGGACTATTGGGTGAGCAGGATAATATCACGGCCTGGTTGAGCGCCTTTGATGTATTTGTTCTTCCCTCCCTATGGGAAGGGTTTCCAAACGCTCTACTCGAAGCCATGGCCCTTGGACTTCCTGTCATCGCCTCAGGTGTCGACGGCGTTCCCGAAGCCATCATGCACGGAACTTCGGGACTCATCGTGCAACCGGGAGACCCAAACGCTATTACCACCGCGGTTTCAGATTTATTGGATGACAAAAAACTGCGGGAACGCCTGGGAGACGAAGCAAAAAAAGTCGTCAACGAGAATTTCAAACTAGTCACGATGATCGAGCGCTATGAAACTGCCTATCAAGCCGTGCTTGATGGAAAAGTCGAAACCCTAACAGAAAAAAAGGAAGTGGGATTTTGAAATCAGCGCCTTCCGCCTGTCCGAACGGATGTCAGAGAACCGGGGGATGGGAACTATGGTCCGATGAACCTGGATTCAAGGTACTTCGCTGCTCCTCGTGCGGTCTCGGATGGACCGACCCGGTTCTGGGGGACGAGGCGATTGGAGAATATTATCCTCCATCGTGGTACGGCAAGAACAATGCCCGCTTCAACCCCGTTTTCGAATACCTCGTAAGACTTTTCCGTCTACGGCGCTCACGCGTGATCCGACACCGCTCACATGTCGGAAAGGTTCTTGATGTAGGCTGTGGTCGCGGCCTTATTCTTAATGAACTCCAACAATGCGGTTACAAAGCATACGGCGTAGAGATATCAGAACACGCCGCCTGGCATGCCCAGAAAAAAATAGGACCCAACATTCATGTCGGCGACTTTGAAGGAGCGCCGTTTCCTGAAGATGCGTTTGAAGTTGTGATTTTCTGGCACTCACTTGAACATTTCCGAGATCCTTCCGCCGCATTAAAAAAAGCGAATCGCCTTCTCAAGAAAGGCGGCCTACTGGTCGTCGCTGTTCCCAACTCAGACAGCATCCAAGCAAAATTAACCGGCCGAAACTGGTTCCATCTTGATATTCCCCGTCACTATTTTCACTTCGGTCTTAAATCCCTGGAAGACGCATTGAAAAACAACAACTTTCGCGTCGTGCAAGCCGACCATTTCAGCTTTGAACAAAATCCATACGGTTGGCTGCAGAGCCTCTACAATGCCCTGGGCTTTCAATTCAACTTTCTTTACAACTGGCTCAAGACCCGTTCGTCGCGCGCGACGCCGCTGCAAAAACATCCTATCCAATCTCTGGCGATTTTTATTCTCATGCCTTTCCTGCTTCCGCTCGCGCTAGTCTTAACCGTCTTTGAAGCAGCCGTGGAGAAAGGCGGAACCATCGAGCTCTACGCCAAGAAAACAGGGTGAGAATTCTCTATGGCGGACTCGGCATCCTGTGTCTCTACGCCTTCACAATAGGCGCGACCACCGGCCCTATTCTCATCCTCCCGTGGACCGCCGCGTTCGCACTCTCACTCACCAACCTGATCGCCTGGATTGTCGAAAGACGAACCCAAAGGAAGCCCCTTCTCGCAGCACCCGCGCATCGCCCCCTTTTTTGGATGTGCCTTACCCTCTACCTCGCGACCTTCCGTTGGCACGGCGGCGACGACATTCCCAACAGCGTTCTGCCTTGGCTGATTCTCAAACACGGCACACTCTCTCTGGAGCCGTGGCGCGCTTGGTTTCTTGTTGAAAACACCCTTAGGGATTTCACAGTAGAACCCTCCGGCACCTTGCTTTCTATTTTTTCGATCATTCCGGGACTGATCGCTTTCCCGGTCTCAGTCCCGGCAGTCCTCTCAGGCGGGAGCCCGACCGATTTACTGCTGCACAATCTTTCCAAGGTTTCGGGAGCGCTGATCACAGCCATCAGTGTTCCGATTTTCTATGACGCCTTGCGAAAACAGGCCTCCGAGCGGTGGGCGGCGACGCTGGCCTTGGCATACGGCCTTGGAGGTTGGTCCTTCAGTATTTCGAGCCAAGCCCTGCATTCACACGCCCCCGCACAACTCGGAGCGGTTCTAGGATTTTGGGGACTTTTTTCGAAAGGGAACAAAGCTGCCGCGCTCGCCGGATTTGGATTCTCACTGGCGGTTGCCTGCCGCGAGGATAGTTTTTTCTTCGCCGCGGCGGGCGGCCTGTATTACCTTTTTCATCGGCGAAAGGAAGTGATCGCGTTCTCGTGCGGGGCAGCGATTCCACTGCTTATCAATATCTGTTATTGGCTCTGGTACACAGGCCTCCTTAAACCTCCCTATATGGGGGCACAGACTTCTCTATTTTCCGGCTTTCAACCGGAGGCCTTCGCGGCGATGCTGATCAGTCCGACCCGGGGCGTTTTCTGGTTTTCACCGATCTTTCTATTTGGATTCTGGGCAATGGCTCGCGGCATTAGAGACTCCCAGCGCCGATGGATTCCCTACTTTGCAGCGGCAAGCTTCATCCTGATGGTCTTTATCTCCTTTCGTTATACATGGGCCGCCGGACAAACGTTTGGAAACCGGTATTACATGATCATGCTTATGGCGCTTTTAGCCATGCTCGCCGGCGATGAAAAAAAGTTCTCCCACCAACCGGGCTGGAGCACCGCCCTGGGAGCATCCATCATGGTTCATGCCCTGGGGGCCTTTTTCCTGTATCCCGGATCCTACGCGGCGGAACAACAACTCGCCGAGGTTTGGACTCTCAGCCTGCACCCCGCATTGGACCTCTTTCGCGTTGATGGATCGCTTGGAAGTTTCGGCGCGTTTCGCTTCCTGGTGGGAGGAGTGATTTTGGGGACCGCGATCCCGATCACCCTCTGGAATCGGAATTTTCTTAGCGATCGTTAGGTAAGGAATCGCGCGCTTGCTTCTCGGCGCGCTCCAGCGCACGCAGGAACCAAACATCTTTCGCCGGATTCCAGAGCTCTGGAGCCGCCCTCAGAAAGGCAATATTATTCAAGGCTTGCCGGCGTTCCTGATCGTTAATCTCGAACGCTTCGTGAGGCACGACTCCACCGTCCCGCTCTTCCGCGACACTACTCAATCTTTGCACCCAATGATGAAGAGGGGTAAACCAGCGAAAGGTCGTTAAATTTAATATCGCCTCGCGGCCAAAGTATCCAAATTTCGTGTGCACTTGACCGATGCCTTTGCCAAAAGTCTGCTCCCCGACAATCCAGGCACGACCGTGCTCCTTAAGCGCAGCGACGAATATCTCGGCAGCGGAAGCGCTCCCCCGATCGGCCAAGACCACGATCGGAACATTAGAATATTCTCCATCCCGGGAAACGGTATACAGCGGTATTTCGCCCTCACCTTCATCCTTCCACGCAACAACAGAGCGCTTTTTCAAAAACATCGCGGCAATTCTCTCGACAGACTCAAGCAAACCGCCGGGATTAGTGCGAACGTCAATAATCAGCGACCGCATCCCCTGGTCCCGAAGAAACTCCATGGCCTTGTGCACCGCTTCCAAGGTGAGAGAATTAAATTCGTAGATATTCAAATAACCTACCGCGGCGTGGCCGGGAACAATCCTGGCGGATGCCGGAGCTCTTGCGGGAAGTTCCCCACGTTCAACCTCCACCTCAACCGTTTCCAGCGTTGGCCCCTCCCCGCGCTCCAGGGTAATCATGACCGCACTTCCCGCCTTTCCTTTAATTCCGTATGCATCCTCAGGGCTGGTATATCGGACCCCATCGATTTTAATAATCCGGTCGTTCACCCTGATGCCCGCTCGAGCAGCGGGACCGTCAGGGTATGATGCGAGTATCTTTATGAAGTCTTGGGATTTAGTTCCAATGGCGACGCCAATACCCACATACTTCCCCGCCAGCTCGCGTTTTATCTTCCCCATTTCGTCAGGTGCAATAAATGAGGTGAAGCGATCTCCCGTTTCCGCAGCGATCGACTTATACAAATCCACGTAGTCCTGCTCATCGCGAATCGGCACTATTTGGTGAGAAATGAAATGCGTTGCCACAGCCGAGGCGGCGTTCATCGCCTCATCCCCAACGCGTCGGACAAGCTCTGAGATCTCTTTTGCCAAGGCTTGGGTCGCGCTGCGGCGGCGGCTCGGGCCCTCTCCCTTCGCATAGGGCTTGGCGCCGGGATCATGCGGTTTTCGAGTCAATGCCAAAAGCAAACGAGCGATCGAGGGGCGGTCGATATGTCGAAGATGCAGTTCGCGCGTAATCCAAAGCAGACCGAGACCAAGGTCAGAGTCCTTGATCTCCACCTGGCTCGACGTTTCTTCGTCTTTGTTCAAAACGCTAAAAATTCGCGTAGCGGCTTTCCCATGAGGCTGCGCCTGCTTCACAAAAACAAGAGAGGAGCGCCCGTCCACAGCTTCTGACGCCGAAGCCTCACCGGCATCATCAAAAAACCGAGACAGATTCGCCCGCATCACCGCCAAGGAAACGCGTTGTGAAGACTCGGTATAAAGATTATTCCGCAACCTCCCCAGCCCGGAAAGCAGGAGCCGCTTCTCTTTTGGCTCCATCGCATTGATTCGCTCGCCCATGCGCTTCAGGCGGGTCACCGGATACCCTGCCCCCAAAAAAGATTCCACCTCGCCCCGAATTTTCGGGCGGGTGATGTATTCGAGCAATACCCGGCGCGCCGCGTGTTCTTCTTCACTGCCAGGAGAAGCGGCGATTGCGGTCATCAACAGAAGCGAGCCCTCGGCACTCAAGGGCGTGGGAAGCTCCAGAGGAGAATGAGCGCCATCGGGGATTGCCAATTTCAATTCCATCTTCCCCAACTGGTCCAAGGTGAAATTGGTTTCCCCTAGAAACGCCCGCCTCGCGCTGGCTCTGACCCTCGCATTTCCACCGATGACGCCGCCGGCAAAACTAGGGCCTGCCGCAGCGATCAGAAGTAAAAATGAAAGCAGACAAGAAATTATCTTTCTCTGCACCATCCCCCTCAGGGTAGCGAGTTTTCCGCGCCGAGGGTTAGAGCAGGAAGGGGCAAACGCGCATGACCATTTTACCCAATGTTTTTAGGCCTTTTGTCCTTTATTGGGCCGCTGCCACGCGCGGGCCGCGCTTTTGGCTTCTTCCTGCTGCGCGTCGGTCATCATGGGGGCAAGCTTCTCGAGCAGCTCGAGTCCTTGCCCATCAGAAACCCTTTCCATCGAAAGCCGGGCGTACGTGGCGGCCTTAACGAGTTCGGGCGGATCCATCGTCGCCAAAGCAAGGCCCGCGCTGAAGAGCGCGTCGTCATCGCCGAGTGATACTGCGACCTCAAATAACTCGAGAGCTTTATTTATATCGGTTTTAACGCCCCGACCCTTCGCGAACAAAACCCCCAGATTATGCGCCGCCCCCCCGTGTCCGTTGATCGCGGCTTTCTGATACCACGGCTCGGCTTCCTCCGGCATGGGACGCTCCAGGCCGTTTCCTTCAGCCAGCATCAACGCGAGGCTGAATTGAGCATCGCGAAATTCCTGCTCCGCCGCGGACTTATAAAAAAAGATCGCCCGCTCCAAATCTTGCGGAATACTTCGCCCCAACCGCAATCCCTGCGCGGCCTCATATTGCGCGGCGGGTTCGTTCTTATCGGCGGCCTTCAAAAACCAGCCGTGTGCGATGGTCTCGTCTTTTTCAATTCCTTGGCCGGACAGAAACATCGCCCCAAGATTGTGCATCGCTCCGCCATGACCTGCCTTCGCCGCCCGCTTAAATAGGACAAACGCCTCATCGTAAGACTGGTCAACGCCTTGACCCTGATAAAAACACAATCCTAAATTAAATAGCGCCTCGACGGTATCCGCTTCGACCGCCTTGCGATACAAGGCAACCGCCTTCTCGATTGATTTTTCAACACTCCGTCCTTCCATATGAAGCACACCCAAGGCATTGGCTGCCGCCGCAATCCCGGCTTCGTCAGCTTGCGCATACAACAACGCGGCTCGCGCCGAATCTTCCCCCATCACTATGCGGCCCAAATAAAACGCCGCCTGCCCATCGCCTTGCGCCACCGCCTTTTCAAACCACCCGCGCGCGCCTACCGGATCTCCCAGTTCTTGAATCAACAAAATCCCGAGATTTACCTGAGCGTCCAACAAACCCTGCGCGGCCGCCTTTTCGTACCAATGCTTCGCCTTCATCGGATTACGAGGGGTTTCTAGCAAACCCATGTGATACACATTACCGGCTCGATATTGGGAGGTGGGTTCGCCTGAGCCAGCCTGCGCGAGGATCGCGTCGAGCGCGTCACTCATCAGCGGCCTATTTTCAATTTCCCATCAGCAATCGACACGTTTGCGATTTGCAGCTTGAAAGGAAGTTCAGGTGTCGGAGCAAACCCAACGAAGTAACTCTGGGACCCTCCCAGCAAAAATAACGGGAGAGGGATCTGGTACGCGGAAAGACGCTCAGCTCCTATTTGAAGCCCCTGCTTGGACTCCACCAGCGAAACGGTCGCCGCAACGGGAACACCCTTCCACCGTGCCGACGCCGAAATATCATCCTCAAGCGAAAATCGCGCACCCGAAATATCGTTGACGCGCTTCTGCAGGAATTCGGCCGCGGCCGATTCAGATACTTCGGCGGATGCCAAGATGAGACGATCCATTTTAAGAAACCTGAAATCCTGCATAAGATCCTCAACATCCTGACTTCTGCCGCTCCAATCGATCGTTGGGATCAGACTCAATCCCTCCATGATCACTTTTACATTGCGGATCTCAAGGCCTCTCAATTTCAATAACGGGGTGGTAATCATGACGCGATCATACGCACCCCGCAAACGGCTCCAGCGGCCGAAGCGAATCGTCAACTTCTCCGCTTCAAAACTCTTTTCAGAATAGAACTGATAGTGGACTTCGGTCGCGCTCAAGAACGGACTTTTCTTCAACTTCCTTCTCTGGAACAGAACTGCCTCACTCTTGTCCGGTAATGGGAAGCGTTGAATTTCACGATACCCGCGCTGGAACCATCCCTTCGGATCCATCATGTCCGAACGCACGTCGCCCAACTGACCGATGACCGACGCCGGGCCGAGGGATTCCGTTTTCACGACGACAAATTCGCAAAATTCGACATAACGGCGATTGACGCCGCGAATGCGCAGCCCCTCAACCCGATGACGTTTTCGCTCATAATTGAACGTGGGCCCGTTAAAGTAATGCGTATTGGAAACAAGCGCCAGATTCGAGAACGATATTTTGGAGGACCGGTCCCGTCGCGCTTCGGCGGCCTTAAGAATTTCCCCGATTTTCCAATCTTCCGCCTGCGGCGGAGCGGAACGGAATAGGCTAATTGTAAGCCCGGCATGAAAATTTAGCGGGGGCAGATATGCGAATCCATAATTTGCGGCCGCAACGAGTTGAAAAACTATAACGCCGATGCGAAGAGCCTTCGGCCAAGGACCCATGGCGAGAACAGCCATGGGAATCAATCCCGGAAGCAAATATCTCAGTTGGCGATTAGGCACTATCGTCCAAAACACGTATGACCCGGCAAGCCATGCCAGCAGAAATCCCATATCCCCGCTGCGGCGCCTTACCCATGGCGCGAACAAAGACGCAAGCGTAAGAAGAAACGCTGGGAAACCGAATCCATAACCCAGTTGAAAGACATAGGAGAGAACCGACAATCCTTTCCATACAGGAACCGCGCCATCTGCAGAGGCTCCGATGAGCCGCGGCAATAAGATAGGCCATTGAATGAGATACCACGGAAATACCAGCAGGACAAAAACCGCAAGAGCGACCCCAAGCCCACGCCGACCCACAATGCCGCGCCAAGCCTCCCAAGCAATCCAAAGAACGGGCAGATAATAAGAAAATGCACTCCACTTCGTGAGCATGCCGCATGCAGCAAATAATCCAAAAAGTGCAGAATACCGAACAACCACAAAACGCCGAGACGCGAACAAGGCCCAATACGAAGCCGCCGTCCACGCGATTAGAGGCAGGTCCGCCAGAGTTTCGCGGAAAAGCCATTGCACTTCGGGGAAACAGGAGAACAAAGCCGCCGCACCAAAACCCGCCCAATCCCCGTAAAAAATGCGCCCGAGCCCCCAAATGGACAATAGGAGGATTCCCATGTAGACAACATTCACCCAGAGCGCCGCAGAGGCGGGATCCTCAGCGTCCATGGCCGATCGAATCGAGAGGTGATAAAGCGGCGGAAACGGCGGCATACCGGGCTTAGGAGGAAGGGTCCAAAGCACGCTCCAATCTCCTTTTTGGATTGCCCGCGCATCGTCTATCGCCGTTTCCAGTTGGACGCTTTGGTCCCACGCGGGAGGACGGGATTCGATGGAGATATGCCGCCCGAGCAAAACCGCGTGAAATACAAGCAACAGGGCCAAAGCCGCAAGGCTGCCCCAGAGTGTTTTGGGATTAGAGGGCGGCGAGGCAACGGAAACAGGCCGGGAAACAGTTGGTTCCGGGCCATCTTCAAATGGATTTATTCGACCGTATTCCTGCTCTTCAGGCGTTTCCACGAGTGTGGCGATTATATGAATTTTGCTATCTTTTCACCGATTATGAAGGCCTTGATTCTTATCGGCGGGCTCGGGACGCGCCTGCGTCCCTTGACCCTAAAGGCACCAAAACCGCTCATACCGGTTGCCAATGTTCCCTTTATTTATCATCAAATTCTTCAAGTCAAAGCTGCCGGCGTACGTGAAGTCATTTTAGCTATGGGCTACAAAGCCTCCATGTTTCGACGCGCCTTGGGCAATGGCAAACGCTTCGGACTCAAACTTCGCTACGTGGAAGAGAAAAGACCCCTTGGAACCGGCGGCGGTGTCGGCAACGCGTCTCAATTCCTCGACGGAACAACCTTGATCATGAACGGAGACAACCTCCACGATCTGGATATTCGCAGGTTTCTCGCCAATCACCGAAAAAAGAAAGGAATCGTATCGATCGCGCTGACGCGTGTCGCCGACCCAACGCAATTCGGTCTCGTCGAGACAGATGCAGGGGGCCGCATCAAACGATTCTTAGAAAAACCATCGGCTAACCAGATCACCTGCGACACGATTAATTCTGGAGCCTATTTGTTCGAACCCCAAGCCTGGGAAACAATCCCAAAAGGGCGCCCCTCATCATTGGAACGGGACCTTTTTCCTAATTTATTGACGAAGGGCCGAAGGCTCCTTGGATTTATCTCCGATCGTTATTGGATTGACATCGGCACACGGGAAAAATACCACCAAGTGCATATGGATCTGCTTCGAAAAAAAGCTAAATTCTCTTCAATCCCTAAGGGACGAAAAGGCAGCCTTCTCGTCGATAAATTGGCCCGCGTGTCTAAATCCGCGATCCTCGACGGGGCGGTATGCATCGGACCGAAGGTCACCGTCGGGCCGGAAGCACGTCTTAGCAACTGCGTCATCCTTGCCGGAACTAAAATAGGAGCCCGGGCGGCAGTTTCGGACTGCGTTGTCGGCCCTCGCTGCCGCATTGGAAGTGATGTTGTCGTACGCGCCGGAACAGTACTAGGTGAAGGATCGGTTTTGTCGGACTATACGCGGGCTTAAATCCGCGAAAACGAGGACATTCGAATGGCTAGAAAGAAAGTAGACCCCGAAGCGGCACGGATTGCCGCAAACGCAATCAAATTTGGAACCGACGGTTGGCGCGGCGTCATGGCTCGCGACTTCACATTTAAGAACGTCCGACGCGTGGCGCAAGCGGTTTCTGAATATCTAAAGAGTCCAGACAACAAAATGCTTCCCGTCGTAATCGGGTATGATCGACGCTTCCAGGCCGATGAATTCGCCCTTGAAATCGCGCGCATCCTTCAGGCGAACGGAATCAAGGTGACGCTCACATCAGAGCCCCTCCCAACCCCCGCCATTAGCGTCCTCAGCCATAAACTCAAGTCCTTAGGTATTATAATCACGGCAAGTCACAATCCAGCTTCGCACAACGGCATAAAATTAAAACTGGAAGGCCGGGCCGTATCCGAAACGATCACCGGGGAACTGGAAGCGTGCATCGACCGCACCGCAGTCCCCCCGCACGCAGATCAAGTCATTGCTCGCAAGTCCTACAGCAAGGACTATTTAGACTACCTCAAGTCCAAGGCAAGTCCCGGGAAATTCATGGGCCAGTTGAAGCGGCCGGTGGTGATCGACTACATGCACGGCGCATCCGGCGGAATCCTCGGAAATCTTCTCAAAAACAAAAAACTCATAGAAATCCGTTCTGAACGTGATCCGCTTTTCGGCGGCGTGCACCCCGAACCCATTGAGGAGAATCTCAAGCCGCTCAAAGAACGTGTGCTCAAAGAAAAGGCTCTTGTCGGAATCGCACTCGATGGCGACGGCGATCGTGTCGCCATCATCGATGACAAAGGTCGTTATCTAAGCCCCTGCCAGGTTTTCCCCATCATAGCCGAATACCTCATCACGATTCGAAAGCTTAAAGGCAAAGTTGTGCAATCAGTGTCGATGGGTTATCTCGCTGAGAAAGTCGCCAAGGAGCACGGTCTCGAATTTGAACAACTGCCAGTCGGATTCAAACACGTCGGCGAAGCCATTGGAACCGGAGAGGCGGTCATTGGCGGTGAAGAGTCGGGCGGCTACGCCTGGAAAGGCAATCTTCCCGAACGCGACGGCTTACTCACAGGGCTCCTCTTTGTTGAGATGTGCATCAAAACGAAAAAGACCCCCTCTCAGCTCTGGGAGGCGATTGAAAAGAAATACGGGAAATCGGACTTCCGACGCGTCGACTTCCGCATCAGCAAACCCATCGATAAAAACGTGTTTACCGCGAAAATTCGCAAGCGCCTCTCCAAGAAAGTCGCCGGCAATCCGATCCTCGACGTGATGGACTTAGATGGGGTGAAGATTTTTCTTGATGGAGGACACTGGGTTCTCATGCGCCCGTCCGGCACCGAACCCTTGATCCGCACCTACGCAGAAACCGATTCGCCCAAAAAGACGCAGGCCCTGCTGGAAACAGCGGCGCGGTGGGTCGGTTCTCACCTGTGATCCCCCGCAAAGCCATGGTCCTAGCCGCAGGGGCTGGGACCCGGCTTCGCCCGTTAACATATACAACTCCAAAACCGATGGTCCCGGTGGCAGGGACAGTATGCTCGAGAGTGCATTCAACAACTGCAACAGCATCGTGCTCGCCAACCACTGCGCCTGGGCTGACGCACGTGCTTCGCGGGAGAAAAGCAATGATCGGTGACAACGACCGGGCATACTTGGCCAGCAGGCGGTTCTGGAACGCTGCCAGGCGCGCGAGGTCGCGATAGCGGAAGGGCCAGTTGGCCATGTTGAGCTGGTCGATGATGTAGC